>NZ_JBSPTO010000029.1:0-78850 GCF_053850215.1 Mesorhizobium sp. f-mel | reverse complement strand
CCGGCCCCCAAAGGAGGCCGATGCCCCCAACCCGACGTCCATACGCCTTCTCTGCAAAGGCCTCACAGGGGGAGAAGGTGGCGTCGCGAAGCGATGAGGGGTTGTTGGACGATCGCAGCGCTGAAGGCGTAAGCGATTCAAATCATTTGATTTTTAGCCGTATCATTTCTTCCAGCACCCCTCATCCGTCTCGGCGCTTCGCGCCGATCCACCTTCTCCCACAAAAAAGGGAGAAGGAAAAAGCGCATCAATGCCCTTCGAATCCGATCAGCGTCCTGACCGGCACGCCGAGCGCTTCGAGCTTCTCGCGGCCGCCGAGGTCCGGCAGGTCGATGACGAAGCAGGCGGCTAGGATGTCGGCGCCGATCTGCCGCAACAGCTTGACCGCTGCTTCCGCGGTGCCGCCGGTGGCGATCAGGTCGTCGACGAGGATGACCTTCTCACCCGGAGACACGCCATCCCTGTGCATCTCCATCTCGTCCAGCCCGTATTCGAGGCTGTAGGCGACGCGCACCGTCTCGTAAGGCAGCTTGCCCTTCTTGCGGATCGGCACGAAGCCGGCCGATAGCTGATGGGCGACGGCGCCGCCAAGGATGAAGCCGCGCGCCTCGATGCCGGCGATCTTGTCGACTTTTTGGCCGGCATAGGGATGCACCAGCTCGTCGATGGCGCGGCGGAAGGCGCGCGCATTGCTTAGCAGCGTGGTGATGTCGCGAAACAGGATGCCCGGCTTGGGATAGTCCGGAATGGTGCGGATCGCGGCAAGCAGCGTGTCTTCGAGCGAAGGTTTCATGGGGCGGCTCTCCGGGCATTCGTCCGATACGACTTGAAGACGTGAAAAGGAACTCCGGCCGATCGTAACCCGGCGCGGCCAGAGACGGCTACCGCGATATGGCGGCTGGAAGAAAATTGTCCGGCAAAGGACTGGGCCGGCGGTCTTCGGAGGCAGTGTTCGGAAATGGAAAAGGGCGCCTTTCGACGCCCTTTTGATCTGGTGGCGTAGCTCAGTGCGCCACGCCGGCCCACACCTTGCGCTTGGTCAGATAGACCAGCGCGCCGAACAGCAACAGGAAGACCAGCACGCGAAAGCCGGTTTTCTTGCGGGCTTCCAGATGCGGCTCGGCCGCCCACATCAGGAAGGCCGACACGTCGCGGGAATACTGGTCGACCGTCTGCGGCGCGCCGTCGTCATAGGTCACCTGGTCGTCGGAGAGCGGGTTGGGCATCTTCAGCGACACGCCGGCAATGAAGTAGGGATTGTAGTGCGTGCCTTCCGGTATCTCCATGCCCGCCGGCGGCTGCTCGTCATAGCCGGTCAGCAGCGAGTGGATATAGTCGGGACCGCCCTGGGCGTATTGCGTGAAGATGTCGAAGACGAAACGCGGAAAGCCGCGCTCGACGCCGCGCGCCTTGGCCAGCAGCGACATGTCGGGCGGGGCAGCCCCGCCATTGGCGGCCGCTGCTGCCTGATCGTTGGGGAACGGCGCCGGGAAATAGTCGGACGGTATGCCGGGACGATCGAACATGTCGCCGGCATCGTTGGGGCCATCATTGATCGTGTATTCGGCCGCCAGCGCCTTGACCTGCGCTTCCGAATAGCCAAGGTCTTCCAGCGTGCGGAACGCCACCAACTTCATCGAATGGCAGGCCGCGCAGACTTCCTTGTAGACCTTCAGCCCGCGCTGCAACTGCGCCTTGTCGTAGGTGCCGAACGGCCCGGCGAAGCTCCAGTCCATCTCCTTGGGCTCGTGTATCGGAAAATGCGTCGGCGCGGCTTCGTTGTGCGCCTCCTCCTGGGCGATCGCCCCTGTGGTCGCGGTCGCAGTGCCTGCCAACACAAGGCCGAGCAGCGCCAGCGAGGTGAGAATCTTCTTCATACCAAATCCCCTTGAGATTCTCTGCCGCGCTGTCGTCGTCTCGACCATCATCTTGTCCGAAAACCGGTCTCCACTTTTCGGGGTCATGCTCAGCCCTTGGTTTCCGGTGCGGCTGTCGCGCGAGCCGGATGCCCGCCACCGCCATGCTTGTTCTTCTCGAGCACCGCCTCGGTGATCGAATTCGGCAACCGCCGCGGAGTCTCGATCAGGCCAAGCACCGGCAGCGCGACTAGGAAGAAGGCGAAATAGAACAATGTCGCCATCTGCGCCATGAAGACATAGCTGCCTTCGGCCGGCTGCGAACCCAGCCAGCCGAGCAGGACGGCATCGATCACGAATAGCCAGAAGAACAGCTTGTACCAGGGCCGATAGACCGCCGAGCGCACCTTCGAAGTGTCGAGCCACGGCACCAGGAACAGCATGGCGATGGAGCCGAACATCGCGAGCACGCCGCCAAGCTTGGAGTTGATCGGCCCGATATTGAAGGTGATGGCGCGCAGGATCGCGTAGAACGGCAGGAAGTACCATTCCGGCACGATATGGGCAGGCGTCTTCAGCGGGTCGGCGACGACGTAATTGTCGGGATGGCCGAGAAAATTCGGCAGGTAGAAGACGAAGTAGGCGAAGATGAACAGGAACACGAGCATCCCGAACGCGTCCTTGATGGTCGCGTAGGGGGTGAAGGCGACGGTATCGGTTTTCGACTTGACCTCAATGCCGGTCGGGTTCGACTGGCCGACCACATGCAGCGCCCATATATGCAGCACGACGACGCCGGCGATCATGAACGGCAGCAGATAGTGCAGTGAAAAGAAGCGGTTCAGCGTCGGGTTGTCGACGGCGTAGCCGCCGAGCAAAAGCTGCTGGATCCAGTCGCCGACCAGCGGGATGGCGCTGAAGAAGCCGGTGATGACGGTCGCGCCCCAGAACGACATCTGCCCCCAGGGCAGCACATAACCCATGAAGCCTGTCGCCATCATCAGCAGGTAGATGATGCAGCCGAGTATCCACAGAAGCTCGCGCGGCGCCTTGTAGGAACCGTAGTAGAGGCCGCGGAAGATGTGGATGTAGACCGCGACGAAGAAGAACGATGCACCGTTCGAATGCATGTAGCGCAACAGCCAGCCCGAATTCACGTCGCGCATGATCTTTTCGACCGAATCGAAGGCGAGAGTGCTGTCCGCCGCATAATGCATGGCCAGCACGATGCCGGTCAGCATCTGCGCCGCCAGCATAAGCGCCAGGATGCCGCCGAAGGTCCACGCATAGTTGAGGTTCCGCGGCACCGGATAGGCGACGAAGCTGTCATAGACCAGCCGCGGCAGCGGCATGCGGGCGTCGAACCAGCGTCCGATACCGGTCTTGGGCGTATAGGTCGAGTGTCCCTCGCTCATAGAAATATCCCTTAGCCTTAGCCGATACGGATCTTGGTGTCGGAAATGAACTGGAACACCGGCACCGTCATGTTCTCCGGCGCCGGCCCGCCGCGGACGCGGCCGGCCGTGTCGTATACCGAACCGTGACACGGGCAGAACCAGCCACCGAACTCGCCTTCCTGGCCGAGCGGAATGCAGCCGAGATGGGTGCAGACCTGGACCATCACTATCCAGGCCTCTTTACCCGGCGTGGTGCGGTTGGCGTCCGTTGCCGGTGCGTCGGCCGGCAGATTGGCGTTGCGGGCGAGCGGATCCTTGAGCTGAGCCAGATTGACCGCCTCGCCGTCCTTCATCTCTTGTTCGGTGCGGTTGCGCACCACAACCGGCTTGCCGCGCCATTTCACGACAAGCGACATCCCCGGCGTCAGCGAGGAGACGTCGACCTCGACCGAGGCCAGCGCCAGCGTCGAGGCATCCGGGCGCATCTGGTCGATGAACGGCCAGGCGACGGCACCCGCGCCGACCACCGCGGCCATGCCCGTGGCGACGTAGAGAAAATCACGACGGTTGGGATCCTGGATGTCGGTTGCGCTCACGGGTGCCTGATCCTTTCGCCTCTTCCGTGCCGGTGGCCGAGGCTTGTTCCCCGCTCTTTCACGCCAACCCGACAGCGCATGGCGAACAGGCTTGCGAATTCCTCCGGCAATTGGCCTTCGGTTTATGCGTGAAGCCCGTTTTTGTCCAGACGGGTGAAGGCACAAGGGCAGATTGTCGCGGGGACGCAATTCGACGTCGGGCGGCGTGGCGACGGGCACATGTCGAACACGCCGAAAACGACTGTAAATCAACCGCAAAGCAGCGCCTGCGTTTGCCTCGACAGAAGCCCCGGCCTCGGTCTATCCTCGGCTCATGGCGCATGTCATCGACCGCGACAAATGGGCCAAGGCGCCCGACCGCTGGCCCGACCATTGGCAAGGCGAGCTGCAGTGCGGCACCTACGGCTCCAAAAGCTGCCTGATCTTCAACTATCTGCAGGAGATCGGCGGCGGCCCGCGGCTGCACATGCATCCCTATTGCGAGATTTTCATCATCCGCACTGGCACCGGGCTGTTCACCGTCGGCGACCTGCAGATCGAGGCGTCGGCCGGCCAGATCCTGATCGTGCCGCCGAACACGCCGCACAAATTCACCAATCTCGGTCCAGGCCCGCTGGAGACCACCGACATCCACGAAAACGGCAGCTTCATCACCGACTGGCTGGAGTAGACCATGATCCCGAAAGTCCGCTTCAGCGAAAAGTGGAACCGGTTTTCGGAATAGATCGGGGTCAACTGGTGGTGAAAATCTGACGCTGGGGTGCCGCCTCAGCTCGTACCAGACGTTCGCGCCACCCCGGGAAATGTCGTCTCAGTCGAGGCTGGCCGGCGACGAGAACGGCTGATTGGCGTCGACCACGAAGATGGCCAGCTCATCGAGATCGGTTGTGCCGGCGCTGAACACTTCCATCGGCGTGTTGGCCCCGTGTCCGGTCATGGCCTTCCCGGCGTCGGCGTAGGTTACGCCGTGGGGCGTTCTCTGGCCGAGCTTGCCGGCCAGCACATAGAAGGCCTCCGGTCCCGGATGCGTATGGATCGGCGTCTTGGCACCGGGCGCTCCGCCGGCGCGGTTGACGCGCAGCAAATACTCGCTGGCGCTGATCGGCGGAAGGGGTCCGATCTCGACGACCTTGGCTCCGCCGGGCGTCGAGCCATCCTTCGGCCCAAGCGTGAACAGCCAGACCTTGCCCGCGACCTCCGCCGCAAGCGAGGTGGGCCCCGCAGCGCTCTGGGCCTGCGCCAGCGTTGGGAAATTTTCCAGCCGCCAGTACAATGGTCCGGGCGGCAGTTCCTTCAGCTTTTTCTCAACCACCGGCTTGACGGCGAATTTGCTGTCTGCCGGCATTGAGGCTGACGTCATCAGCCCGAAAGCACACAGTGAGAACAGAAGCACGCCAATACGGCGGGCGCTGAGAGAATGCGGCTTCATGGTCGGTCCTCCTTTGCATGGTCGTCCCCTCGACCCAACATTAGCTGCTACTAAGATAGCATCTGTGCCGCCTTACGGCACGACCAAATTTCGGGCCACCCCGAGAGCGACTGCCGCCAAAGAGGTCGGATCGCACGAAGGTCCGCTTGTGGCGCGACCGCGCCGGGCATTGGCAATTCGGCTGCACCGTAAATGCCGGCTGCAGCAGACATCTTGACACCGACGTGGTCATGACCCGCAGCAGTCACACTGATCCGGGCGGCGCAAAGAAGCAGAAGACGGTGGCCTGCGTCGGGTAAAGGCAGATGTGATAATTGCCGTCGCTCGACCTGATCTCGCTGCCGTACGGGATACGGAAGCTCTGTTTTCGCGTCACCAGGTGGTGGTCGCCGGGGAACAGCACTACGGCAAAACCATCCGGCGCTTCCGTCACTGAGTTGGCCGGGATCATCTGGCAATCGCCGATGGCGCCATCGCCGTTGCAGCAGCTGGGCGGGTAGTACCATCCCGTTCCTGCATCGTGCGCGTAGACGCCAGGCGAACAAAGAGCCCCGCCCACGAGAAAGACGGCAACGGTCGGCAGGGGACGGGGTCTCAGCATTGAACCGGGTCCAAATCTTCGGAACGACTGAGACATTGGATCGTCGCTGCACCATTGTAACGAACGACTGGTGATGGTTCGGTGAAAATCTGCCGAAAACAAAGATGTTCCGTCAGCATTCAAGCCTTTGCAGGAATCTGCTATAATAAATTGGAAATCCCCCGTGGGAGGCGGAGGATGGATTCCCGGGCTGCCCGGACATTCGCCATCAACGGCGTCATCGTCGATGTTGCCGGAGGGTTTGTGCGTGACCGGGAAGGGCGCGAGATCGCCCTCAGACCGCAGGCCTTCGACCTCCTGAAATATCTCCTGGAAAACGCCGGCCGACTGGTCACCAAAGATGAGCTCATGCAGGCAGTATGGCCAGGCGTATTCGTCACCGACGACAGTCTGGTGCAATGCGTACGCGACATCCGCCGCGCGCTTCACGACGACAGCCAGTCAGTACTTAAGGCCGTGCCGAAACGCGGATACAGGTTGATGATCGCGGCCGCGGACCAGCCTTCGGTGCCGGCAAGGTGGAAATGGACCGCGGCGACTGTGGCGCTGGGCCTGCTGGCCGCAGGCGCAGTCTGGCTCTTCATGGGTCCCGCCCTCGAGAAGCGTTCTGACACGGTCCTGCCATCCGTCGCGGTGCTGCCGTTTCAAGCGATCGGCGGTGAAGCAAGTGTGCAGCGTCTGGCCGGCGGGCTCACCGAGGATATCATTACCGATCTCGCACGGTTTCCGGAATTCCGGGTCATTGCCCATAACTCGACGGAAGTCTACGAAGGCAAGCCGGCCAACCCGACTGAGGTCGGTGCAGCGCTCGGTGCGGGCTTTGTGGTCGAAGGCTCGATTCAACGCCAGGCCGATCGGGTGCGGGTTACGGCTCAGTTCATCGACGCGAAGGCCGGTAAGCATCTATGGTCGAACCGGTGGGACCGGCCGGACCGGGACCTGTTTGCGATTCAGACGGAGATTGCTGAGCAGGTCTCCAACCGGCTTGGTGGCGGCGCCGGCCTGATCCAAGAGGCAGGCCGGATGACGGCGCACCGCAAACCTCCCGACAACCTCAACGCCTACGAACTCTATCTCCTCGGTACCGAGAAGCTGGAACAAATCAATCGCGCCGATGTCGAGGAAGCCATCAGACTTCTCAGCCGCGCTATCGAGCTGGACCCCACGCTGGCCCGCGCCTGGGTGGAACTGCACCATTCGCATTCTGTGCTGGCCAGTTTCGACGTCGAACCCGCAAAGAATCGACGTATCGCCGCCGAAGCCGCTAAACGTGCAGTCGCGCTCGATCCGGCCGATGCCGAAGCACATGCCGTTCTCGGCCGGAGCCTGGTCATCAGGGGTGAACTCGTGCGTGCCAAGGCGGAATTCGACGCGGCCCTGCAAATGGCTCCAAATCAGTTCGAGATAATGACTTTTTATGTGCCTTGGGCTTCGACTTTTGGCGAGCCCGAGCGGGGCGCCGAAATGGCTGATCGGGCGATCCACCTTAATCCGAACTACCCGTTGTGGAGCACCAGGTTTTTTGCCCACGCCTATTTTATGGTCGGCCGCTACGACGACGCGCTGCTCATGATGGACCGGTTGGCGCCGGAGATTTATGGGATCTGGGGATGGACATATCGCCCCGCCGCGCTGGCGGCAGTTGGGCGTACCGAGGAGGCGAAAATCCTGATCAGCGAGGCCCTCAAACGGTTCCCCGACCTGACCATCGAGGGAATGGTGAACGAACCTCTTGTCCACACGAATGCGGACCGCAACCGTCTCATAGAAACCATGCGCATTGCCGGTTTCCCGCCCTGCGCCAGGCCCGAGCTACTGGCGAAGTTCGACAAACCGGTGCGTCTTCCCGAGTGCCTTGCAAACTGATGGTCGTTGTTCGGGCGTTGGCGAGTTGGCAACGGCGCTCGCGTATGCGCCACGCGGCAACGGCGAATGCACATGACACCAGCCGCCGTGCCAACGCGGCTTCGGCTCGATCCGACAAACATGCGGGATCCGCGCAAGTGAAGAATTCACTTTCATGCAGCCCTTCCCTGTCTCCGCCTGCCTTCGCTCGTTAAACTCATCGCAGCTCGGGCGTTATCGCTTGAGGCCAGGTTGCGGTCCGAGCGTGAAAAGCCACACTTTGCAAAATCACGGTTCCGATGCGTAGTCGCAGTAATGGAAGGTGGCGAGATAGCCGGGGAGTGCGCGCAGAATCCCGAGCGGCGCACACCGAATGCTTGCGGGGATCCACGCTAGTCTGGGAAACCAGCGGGAGGCAAAGGAAGCGCTTGCGGTTTTCCTCAAAGACTCGCCCGGCGACTCCATCAGCCAACAACGCAAGCAGTGGGAGAAGAATTACACCGCCACCGGCAGCCTCGAGCACTGGATCGGACACATGCGGTTCGCGGGCTTGCCGGAGTGACCGCGTATGCGGCCCGGCAGAAGACCGATTGGCCGCTAAACCTTTGAAGTCTTAGGGCGTACAAGCGCTGATTGGGCTCAATGTAGGGTCATCCTTCGCAAGGAACATTGAGTGCGGGAAAGTCGGCAATCGGGCCGACTTGCGCCATAATGCGCTCGCACCCGAACTTCTGGAACGGGTCGAAATCGGTATTTCGTCTTCGGTACCATCAGGTTTTCAACACTATTGTCTATTTCGCGCCGAGCCTGGCCAGCACGGCCTTGGGGATGTTGTATTCCCGGATCACTGCGTCGTGCTTGCGCAAGCCGCACAATTCGCGCTGGATGAAATAGCCGTGGACGGCCTCCGCCGCGTCCCTGAGCAGCCGGGCACGATGTTCGCCATCGTCGCCATGTTCACGCAACCTCGCCAGCGTTTCATCCACGCGGCGGCCGGCACGGCCGAGCGCCGCCGCCTTTTCGCCGAGGATTTCATGGCCGAGCAGGTCGAGCGCGCTCTCCTGCGCTCCCGACCGTCCGAAATTCGATGGCATTCGCACCGACATGCTCCACTCCGGTTTTGCTGAATCCTGGGCCTACTCCGCCGGCCGCGTCTCCTCCAGCACGCTCTCCTCGTTGAACAGGAAGCCGCCGGACTGCCGCTTCCACAGCCGCGCATAGAGCCCGTCGAGCGCGACCAGTTCGTCATGCGTGCCTTGTTCGACGATACGACCGCCGTCGAGCACCACCAGGCGATCGAGTGCCGCGATGGTCGACAGCCGATGCGCGATGGCGATGACCGTCTTGTTCTCCATCAGCCTCGCCAGATTTTCCTGGATGGCCGCCTCGATATCGGAATCGAGCGCCGACGTCGCCTCGTCGAGTATCAGGATCGGCGCGTCCTTGAGGAAGACGCGGGCGATCGCCACGCGCTGGCGCTGGCCGCCAGACAATTTCACGCCGCGCTCGCCGACAAAGGCCTCATAGCCCTGGCGATCACGATTGTCGCGCAAGTCGAGGATGAAGTCGTGCGCCTCGGCCCTCTTCGCGGCCGCGACCACTTCGGCGTCAGTTGCTTCCGGCATGCCGAGCTTGATGTTGTCGCGCAAGGAACGGTGGAAAAGTGCGGTATCCTGGCTGACGACGCCGATATTGGCGCGCAGCGAATTCTGCGTGACCTTGGCAACATCCTGCCCGTCGATGGTGATCTTGCCGCCCTCGAGGTCGTAGAGGCGCAGGATCAGATTGGCGAGCGTCGTCTTGCCGGCGCCGGATGGCCCGACCAGTCCGACCTTCTCGCCCGGCCGCACGACGAGGTCGATGCCGTTGAGCACGCCGAACCCCTTGCCATAGTGGAACTCGACCTTCTTCACGTCGATCCGGCCGCCGGTCACGACAAGCTCCCTGGCGTCGGGTGCGTCGGTCAATCCGAGCGGCTGCGAGATCAACGCCTTGGAGTTTTCCAGCACGCCGAGATTCCGCAGGATGCCGTTGAGCTGCATCATCAGTCGGCCGAGCAGCATGTTGAGCCGCAACACCAGCGACAGCGTGAAGGCGACGGCGCCGACGGTGATCGCGCCTTCGACCCAGAGATAGACCGCAAAACAGGCGATCGCGGTGATCATGATACCCGACAGCGTCGTCAGCGCCATGCGCACGCCGGTCAGCCTGCGGGTGAACGGGCGCAGCGCCTCGAGATAGATATCGAAGCCGCTCCTGATGTAACGGTCGTCGCCATCGGCCGAGAACAGCTTCAGCGTCTGCACGTTCGAATAGGAATCGACGAAGCGGCCGGTGATCATCGAACCGGCCTCAGCTGTCTGCTCGGCATGCTTGCGGATCGCCGGCAGATAGCGCTTGGCCAGCCAGCCGAAGGCGGTGACCCAGATCACCACCAGCACCGCCAGCCTGAGATCGAGGCCGGCGACCAGCACCAGCGTCGTCACCGTATAGACGATCATGAACCAGACGACCTCGATGAAGCTTTCCATCAAATCGCCGGTCGCCTGCCCCGCCTGCCAGACCTTGGTCGCGATGCGGCCGGCGAAATCGTTCTGGAAGAAGTCGTAGGATTGGCGCGAGACATGGCGGTGCGCCTGCCAGCGCACCAGATTGTAGAAGCCGGGGGTGATCGTCTGCTCGTCGACCAGCGCCGCCAGGCCGACGACGATGGTGCGGATGACCAGCACCACGGCGGCCATGAAGACGAGTTCGGGACCGGCGGCGGTCCACAGCGCGTCCCAGCTGCGCTCGCCGGGGAGCTGGTCGAGAATGTCGACCAGCCTGCCGACGAAGTAGAACAGTCCGGCCTCGACCAGCGGCGCGATACCGCCGATGACCAGCATCGCGAAGAAGGCGACCTTCGCCTGGCCGACATAGTGCCAGAGGAAACCGCTGACGCTGATCGGTGGCCGAAGGTCCGCGGGCTCCCTGAACGGATAGACCCAGTTCTCGAACCAGCGATAGACGGCAATCATCATCCGGCGGCCATCATTCTGCTGCCCTCATTCTGCTGCCCTCATTCTGCTGCCATCATTCGGCTGCCATCATTCTGCTGCCATCATTCTGCTGCTTGACCCTTGATGATGGCATCGTTGGCGGCGGCACCGTCGTCGAGCAGGAAGCCGCCCGACTGGCGCTGCCAAAGCTGCGCATAAAGCCCGCCGGCGGCGACGAGTTCCTCATGCGAACCTTCCTCGATGACGCGGCCCTTATCCATGACGACGAGCCGGTCCATCGCCGCGATGGTCGAGAGCCGGTGCGCGATGGCGATGACGGTCTTGCCCTGCATGAGCTTGTAGAGGTTCTCCTGGATCGCCGCTTCGGCCTCCGAATCGAGCGCAGACGTCGCTTCGTCGAGGATGAGGATCGGCGCGTCCTTCAGCATAACGCGGGCAATGGCAATGCGTTGCCGCTGGCCGCCGGACAATTTGACGCCGCGATCGCCGACATGCGCATCGAAACCCGTGCGGCCACTGGCGTCCGAAAGCCTTGATATGAAATCAAGCGCCTCGGCGCGGCGAGCTGCCTCGACCAGCATCTCGTCGCTGGCGTCCGGTCGGCCATAAAGGATGTTCTCGCGCACCGAACGATGCAGCAGCGAGGTATCCTGCGTGACCATGCCGATCTGGGCGCGCAGCGAATCCTGCGTCACCGCCGCGATTTCCTGGCCGTCGATCAGGATCTTGCCGCTCTCGAGATCGTAGAAGCGCAAGAGAAGGTTGACCAGCGTCGACTTGCCGGCGCCCGAGCGGCCGACGATGCCGACCTTTTCGCCCGGCTTCACCGTCAGCGACAGGCTTTCGATCACGCCCTTCTGTTTGCCGTAGTGGAAGCGGATGTCCTCGAAACGGATCTCGCCCTTGTTCACGGCAATATCCTTGGCCCCAGGCCTGTCCTCGACGAGGCGCGGGAGCGAGATCGAACTGATGCCGTCCTGCACCGTGCCGATATTCTCGAACAGGGTGGACATTTCCCACATGATCCATTGCGACATCCCCCACAGCCGAAGCACGAGGCCGATGACCAGAGCGACGGCGCCGATCGTCACCGCCTGGCCGAGCCACAGCCACAGCGAGATCGCGGTGACCGAAAACAACAGCAGCGAATTCAGGATGTAGAGCAGGCCGTAGAGCTGCGTCACCAGCCGCATCGACCGGTAAACGGTATCGAGAAAGCCGGCCATGCCTTCCCGCGCGAAGGACGCCTCGCGCCGCGCATGCGAAAACAGCTTGACCGTCTGGATGTTGGAGTAGCTGTCGACGACGCGGCCGGTCATGGTCGAGCGCGCATTGGCCTGCTCCTCGCCGACCTTGCCCAATCGCGGAATGAAATAGCGCAAGAGCAGGATATAGCCGGCAAGCCAGACGGCAAGCGGTGCCGCCAGCCGCCAGTCGGCCGAGCCGACAATGAACAGCATGCCGAGAAAATAGACCACGACATAGTTGAGCACGTCGATGAGCTTGATGACGCATTCGCGCACGGCGAGCGCCGTTTGCATCAGCTTGGTCGCGATGCGTCCGGCGAACTCGTCCTGATAGAAGGCCATCGACTGCTTGAGCAGGTAGCGATGCACCTGCCAGCGGATACGCATCGGATAGTTGCCCATCAGCGTCTGCTGGTTGAGGAGCGCATGGAACCAGACCGTCGCCGGCAGCGCGAAAACCACGATGAAAGCCATGCCGGCGAGCTTCCAGCCCTCGGTCTGCAGAAATGTCTCGCGATTCTGCGCCGACAGCCAGTCGACGATCCGGCCCATGAAGCCGAACATCCACACCTCGGCAAGGGCGATAGCCGTCACCAGCGTCGCATCGACAGCGATGTAGGGCCAGGCGCCGCGCGTATAGTGCACGCAGAAGGCGATCAGCGTCTTCGGCGGCTCGACCGGCTCCTCGGCAGGGAACGGATCGAGCCTTGTTTCAAACCAGCGGAACATTGTCTTGGTACTCATATGCTTGTTTTCGCTCACACGGCGCGGAGCGCGTGGCATCCTTGGGGCGTGTAGCGCCATGGGATCGCGTGGCGGCAAGGACCGGCGTCCCGGAATCACTCGGGCCGCCGGTCCTGCTTCGCGCAATATAGGATGTCGCGGGCTTTTCGCCGACAGGCTCGCTTGACGATCCTGACAGTGCTGTGTCGACGACCCGGAGTTTCGCGCCGGTTTTTGCGCCGGGCCGGATCAGCCCGATGATCCGGCGCACCAGCGACGGCCGGCTGCGGTCGGGAACCGCGCGCGAGAAATCGACGTCCGGCAGCATGCCGCGATGCGGGCGCCGGCGGGTCTCGGCGTGAGCCGCAGACGAATAGGTTTCGCCGATCAAAAGCGCCCATGTCGCCATCCTGCGCTCGTGCAGGCTTCTTGAACCGGGAATTTTGCAGGGATCGAACATCGGTCCGTCCTCCATGTGAAAATACAGAAAAAAGTCCGGCCTGTTCGCGGGCCAATGGCCGGCGAAAGGCAGGGATTGAACAGAGGCGTGTTCAGGCGGGGCGTTCAGCCCCTTCGACAGCTTGAAAAACATCGCAGGATTCCTTCGAAGGCCGAAAAAGGGTTTCGGCTAAGAATCGGTGCGATCGAAGTCTAAAGGCTCAGGAGAATCGTCGTACCGAAACCGCCGGCAGGCTGGTAAGCCCACAAGAGGGGCGCTGGATGTACATGATCATCATGAATTACCCCTCCATCGGTTCGGGTTGACAATGCCCGGCGTATAACCGACTTCGCAGAAAATGACCACCCGCCAGTCCAGCAATTTCCAAAACCGCGAGCCTGCTGTGGCCGATCTGCCACTTATTAGAAGGATGCGGAAATGAACAACCGTCTCCGCATCGCGCTCTACCAGCCGGATATCGCCGGCAACACCGGAACAATCCTGCGCTTCGCCGCTTGCCTCGGCCTCGGCGTCGACATCATCGAACCGGCCGGCTTCCTGCTCTCCGACCGGGCGCTGAAACGGGCCGGCATGGACTATCTCGAACTGGCGGCTCTGACCCGGCATGTCGACTGGCACGCCTTCGAGAACTGGCGCAGAGGCGAAGCGCGGCGGCTGGTGCTGCTGTCGACCAGAGCCGCGAACGCCTACACCGATTTCGCCTTCGCCGACGCCGACATTCTTTTGTTCGGCCGCGAATCCGCAGGCGTGCCGCATCCTGTCCACGAGGCGGCGGATGCGCGACTGATCATCCCGATGCAGCCGGGCGCGCGCAGCATCAACGTCGCGCTGTCCGTCGCCATGGTGGCCGGTGAGGCGAACCGGCAGCTCGGATAGCATTCGCAGACCCTCAGTGGGCGCAGCGAACACGGCCGCTTTCTGGCCGACGAGCGCACCCTCTCTTGTCATTCTCACCCAGGCGCACATCGCCTTCTCCTGCGGTTTGCATGTCCAGGGGTTTCTTCGTTACAAGCTCAACTTAACTTGAGGTCAAGCGGAAAATTCGAATGGCGGTGACGGAACTGACGGTCGGCCAGGTGGCGACGCGAAGCGGGGTGGCGGTATCGGCGCTGCATTTCTACGAGGCGCGCGGACTGATCCGCAGCCACCGCACATCAGGCAACCAGCGGCGCTACGGCCGCGACGTGCTGAGGCGTGTGGCGATCATCAGGATCGCGCAGGAGGTCGGCATCTCGCTGGCCGAGATCGGTGCTGCACTTGAATCGCTGCCTGAGGGCCGCACACCGACGCGCGAGGACTGGAACCTGCTTTCAACGGCCTGGCGCGACCAGCTCGATCAGAAGATTGCCCAGCTGAAGAAGCTGCGCGACGGGCTGACCGACTGCATCGGCTGCGGCTGCATGTCGATCGACAAGTGCCCGCTGCGGAACAAGGAAGACCGATTGAGCGCCCAAGGCCCAGGAGCAAGGCGGTTGTTGGTCGCTCGTTAATCTGCCGCCGGCAATCGCCTGATGGTGAACTCGATGACGTCGCCCGGCCGCTCGAACCAGCTTTCGATCTCGGTCCAGTAGGCCTGCTTGGGAAAGCGCTCGAACCACTCCTTCGCCTTAAGCCGCGCATCGGAGCGCGGCAGGACGAAGGTCTCGCGCAGGAACCCGTCGCGTGGCATGCGCTCGCGCTCGGCGCGCGAACGGTCGAGCCTCTTCTTCAGGCCATCCAGCGGCGGTCTTGCCGGGGTGCGCACGAAAGAACTCCATTCACACTTGACCCTTGCACCTAAGAGATTAGGGATCGCGGCCGGAAAAGACGAGTCATTTGTCGGGGTACGCGCCCCACAGCCGGAGACAGCATTTGCAACGACCCGAAATACCGGCGGGGCTGCCGGCCGACATCGAACAGAAGAAGATGAAGGCGCGGCTGTGGTTCGAGACGTTGCGCGAGCGCATCTGCGCCGCCTTCGAGCAGATCGAGCAGGACCTACAGGGGCCGCAGGCCTCATGGTCGCCCGGCCGCTTCGAAAGGACGCCGTGGGAGCGCGACGCCGGCAAGGGCGGCGGCGGCACCATGTCGATGATGCGTGGCCGCGTTTTCGAGAAGGTCGGCGTCCACACCTCCACCGTCTATGGCGAGTTCTCGCCGGAGTTCAGGAAGCAGATGCCGGGCGCCGAGGAAGACCCGGGCTTCTGGGCGAGTGGCATTTCGCTGATCGCCCATCCGTGGAACCCCAACGTGCCGGCGGTGCACATGAACACGCGCATGGTCGTCACCTCGCGCCAGTGGTTCGGCGGCGGCGCCGACCTGACGCCGGTGCTCGACCGTCGCCGCACCCAGGACGACCCGGACACGGTTGCCTTCCACAGGGCCATGCGATTCGCCTGCGAGAAGCACGCTGGCGTCGCCGACCACGCAAAATTCAAGGCCTGGTGCGACGAGTATTTCTATCTGCCGCATCGCGACGAACCGCGCGGCACCGGCGGCATCTTCTTCGATTGGCTGCATTCGGGTGAGGACAAAGGCGGCTGGAACGCCGATTTCAACTTCGTCCGGGATGTCGGGCGATCTTTTCTCGTCGTCTACGGACATCTGGTGCGGGCCAATTTCAACGACAACTGGACCGACGGCGACCGTGAAGAACAGCTCATTCGCCGCGGCCGCTATGTCGAATTCAACTTGCTTCACGATCGCGGCACTATCTTCGGACTGAAGACCGGCGGCAACGTGGCCTCGATCCTGTCCAGCCTGCCACCGGAAGTGAAATGGCCGTAAAATCTCGGTGAGTTGGACGTGAGCCGCAATCAGGTCCAAATCGTTGGATTTTGGCGGCGAATGTGGCGCGCAGAATATCTTTTTCGTCTAATATCCATTTGAAAAAGCAAGACTATTTTTCGTTCCGGGCCGGGAAACGCCGGCGGTTCATCCTCCCCTAGAACCGCGACCCGACGCGACCGGACGGCCCATGATTGAGTGGGGCACCTTCCCAAAATGGTGCCCTCATTTTCCAGGAGAGCATGCCATGCGCAAGCTTATTATGTCGGTTGCGGCTGCTGCCGTTCTTGCCTCTGGTGGCGCTGCCTTCGCAGCGGTCAAGCACACCACGGGCACGGTCAAAACTTATGATGGAGCAACCATGAGCCTTGTTCTGGATGACGGATCTGCCTTTACGCTGCCCAAGGCCTTCAAGAACCCTGGCCTGAAGGCCGGCGAAAAGGTCCGCGTTTCGTGGGACATGAGCGGCAAGCACAAAATTGCCGAGGCAGTCAGGATCGTGAAGTGATCGCCTGCTCGCTGGAGCAAGACGAGGTCTTGCCTCCGGGGTAGCGTAAGAGGGCGGAGCAGCGCTGCTCCGCCCTTTCGGTTTCTCGCGCATGACCCCGAAAACTGCTTCCGGTTTTTGGAAGGATCATGCGCAGATGACAAAACGTTGGAGCGTCCTTTACGCGTCCACCGGACGCGCGGCGCTCTAACGCAACCAAAACCATTCGATCGTGTTATGCTGGCTCGGCCAGCGCATGACCCGAATGCCGATTCCGGTTCGCCAGGGATCATGCGTCGATCAAGGTGTGGAGCTTCCGTGTCAGAGCAGATGCGGCGCTCCGAGGAGGAAAAAGGGAGAATCCGATGAAGGAATTCCACTGCGGCTCGCTCGTTCCGGGTTGTGACTGGCATACGCGCGCCGACGAGGAAGCCGAGATCATGCGTCGTGCGGTCGAGCACATGCGTGAGACGCATGGCGAGACGATCATCCGCGAGACGATGATCGAAGCCATCCGTTCGCGCATCGAAAAGCCCCGCGACGCGGCCTGACTATGCCTAAGAGACTGTTTCGAAATTCGCTCTGGCGAGTCATATGGTGGTGGTTTCGAGAACCGGAGCGCAGCGGACATTTGGGTCCGTGAGCACCGGAAGCGCAGAAAACGCCATCAGATGGCCGCCAGAGTAGAGTTTCCAAACGTTCTCTAACTTTCGAGTGCTTCTGCGGCGCGCTCGAGAAGTGCGCCGCGATCCAGCGCAAAGCCGGACTCGACCCACTCGTTTTCGAGGTTCTTCAAGGTTGCGCCGAGTTTCGGTCCGGGCGACGCGCCAAGCGTCGTCAGATCGGCGCCCTTGAGCGGAAAGTCAGGCTTTTTCCATTTTCCGGCGAAGGCGAGCAGGCGCGAGAAGCCGCCGGCTTCGAGCAGCGCGTCATTGTCCTCGACGGCGCGGCCTCGAGCGGAAGCGAGCGACAGCCGCAAGCGATCGACAAGGCCCTGATGATCGCCACGATAGAGCCGTTTTGCGAGTTCCGCTTCGGTCGTCTTCGGCTCGACAGGCGCTGTCAGCGCCCACTGCCTGAGACGGCCGGCATCGCTGACGGAGAATCTCAGCCGCTCGGCGAGCGACTTCAGCCGCGCGGCGTCCGGCGGCACGATCGCTTCCAGCCTCAGCAGCGGGTCCGGCGTCCAGCCTAGATCCTTCTCGGCCCTGGTCAGCGCATGGATCGCATCGATGCCCCATTTCTCGGTTTCCGGCAGAACGCTGGTGAGCACGCTGGCCTGGCGCATCCACAGCAAGGCGCGCGATGGATCGGGGGCCGACAGCAGCTTCTTCAGCTCGGACCAGACGCGCTCGACCGAGAGTTGGCCAAGCCCCCCCTTGAGCCGGGCGCAGGCCTTCAGCCCTTCGGCATCCGGCCGGCCGTCGCCATACCAGGCGAAGAAGCGGAAAAAGCGCAGGATGCGTAGATAATCCTCGCGGATGCGCGCCTCCGGATCGCCGATGAAACGCAGCCGGCGCGCCTCGATGTCGGCGACGCCGCCGACCAGGTCAACGATCGTCCCGTCGGCCTCGGCATAGAGCGCGTTGATGGTGAAATCGCGCCGTTCCGCGTCGGCCTTCCAGTCGCGTCCGAACGACACCTTGGCCCTCCGTCCGTCGGTCTCGATGTCGGCGCGCAGCGTAGTCACCTCGAACGGCTTCCCGCCGGCGACAATCGTGATGGTGCCGTGCTCGATGCCGGTCGGCACGGCCTTGAAGCCCGCCGCCTCGGCGCGGCGGATGGTTTCATCAGGCACGGTCGTGGTGGCAATATCGACGTCGGCGACCGGCTGGCCAATGAGCGCATTGCGCACCGCGCCGCCGGCGACACGCGCCTCCTCGCCGCCATCCGCCAGCGCCGCCAGCAGGCGCTGCAGGTGCTTTTCGCCGAGCCAGTCGGCTTTGCCCGCGAGCGACACCCGGCCGCTCACGTATAGAGCCTTTCATAGAGCGTGCGGATGATGCCGGCGGTGACGCCCCAGATGCGTTGTCCGTCATAGGGCATCTCGTAAAAGACCCATTCGAGGTCGTTCCACATGCGGCTTTCGCGGCCGTGGTTCGCCGGGTCCATGAGGAAGCGCAGCGGCACTTCGAAGGCGGCGTCGACCTCCTCGGAATTCAGCGTCAGTGAAAAATCCGGCCGCACTATTCCCAGCACCGGGGCGATGCGGTAGCCGCTGCCGGAGACGTAATCAGGCATGCGGCCGATGATCTCGACCCGGTCCTGGCCGAGCCCGATCTCCTCGAATGTCTCGCGCAATGCCGCCGCCTCCGGGCTCGGATCGGTTGGATCGATCGTGCCGCCCGGAAAGGCCACCTGCCCCGAATGGTTTCGCAGCTTTTCCGCCCGTTTGGTCAGCAGAACCGTGGCATCGCGACCGTGATCGACCACCGGGATCAGCACGGCGGCATCGCGCAGCGCCTTTGCGAGCTTCAAACGCGGATGGCCGGGGTTGAATCGATGGTCGCCATAATCGTCGGCGGCATGCGCCAGCGGCTGCGCCGCGACGCGGGCGCGAAAATCCTCGGCCGAAAACGGCGCCCGCGTCACTTGGTCCATAGCGTCACCTGGTCCACCATACCTGCCGATCATGCACTCAGCCGCTGCAGTTTTTCCGCGGGCATTATCGGATAGACCGAGCCCTTCGAGCGGACGGCAAACATCCTTCTGCCGCCGACATCAATCTCTTCGCCATGCTCGACCAGTTCGTACATGACCGGCCGCGCCACCAGCGCTTCCAGCCGTCCGCGCACCAGCACGTAGGGTTTCAGACCACCGGTCGCGTCTTCATCGACGAAGCGTAGCGGATGGTCCGGTCCGGCCCCGACCACGTCGCCGACATTGGTGCGGAAAGTGATGACTTGGCCATCGCCGGTGCCGGAAACGTCCATCTCGACGGCGATGAAGGGCGCGTCGACGACGCGGATGCCGACCCTTTCCACCGGTGTTACAAGATAGGTCTTGCCGTCTTCGTCCTTGCGCAGCACGGAGGAAAACAGCTGCACCAACGGCATGCGGCCGATCGGCGTGCCCTGGTAGAACCAGGTGCCGTCCTCTCTGATCTCCATGTCGAGATCGCCGCAAAAGGCCGGATTCCAGCGCTCAACCGGCGCCGGCCCCTTGCCCGCGCGGGCGGCACGCGAGATCAGTGCCTCCAGTCCGCACGCCTCGGTGGCGGCCGTCAGGCTCTCTTCACGATCGTCGGCGCGTTCTGTCATGGTCACGAAATAGTCACTGTTGTTCCGCTTGTCAGCCTAAGCCAGTGATTTAAGTTCAAAGACAGGCGCCATGCGAGGCCGAATCGCGGCACTCTGCAGCGTCGAAGGTGGCAAGCCGGTATCTCCAACGAGAAGGATCGATGCTGCATGAGCGTGATGATCAAGGAAAGCCCGATCAGCGAAAAGGACATGATCGCCCAGGCCGAGACGGCGCTGGCCGACATTTCCAGGGTTCGCGATGGCGTCGGCCGCGTCATCTTCGGCCAGGAAAGCGTCGTCGAACGCACGCTTGTGGCGCTGCTCGCCGGCGGCCATGCGCTGCTGGTCGGCGTGCCCGGCCTCGCCAAGACCAAGCTGGTCGAGACGCTGGGCATCGTGCTCGGCCTCGATTCCCGCCGCATCCAGTTCACGCCTGACCTGATGCCGTCCGACATTCTCGGCTCCGAGGTGATGGAGCAGGACGAATTCGGCAAGCGTTCCTTCCGCTTCATCTCCGGGCCGATCTTCGCGCAGCTGCTGATGGCCGACGAGATCAACCGCGCCTCACCCCGCACCCAGTCGGCGCTGCTGCAGTCGATGCAGGAATACCACGTCACCATTGCCGGTGTCCGCCACGACCTGCCGGCGCCCTTCCACGTACTGGCGACGCAGAACCCGTTGGAGCAGGAAGGCACCTATCCGCTGCCCGAGGCACAGCTTGACCGCTTCCTCATGCAGGTCGACATCCTCTATCCGGAAATCGAGGCGGAGCGCCGCATTCTTCTGGAAACCACTGGCATCGAGGACGCCAAGGCGCAGAACGTACTGCAGCCGGCGCGGCTGAAGGAGATCCAGACCCTCATTCGCCGCATGCCGGTGCCGGAAAGCGTCGTCGAGGCGATCCTCCAACTGGTGCGCTCGGCGCGCCCCGGCCAGGGCAATGCCGAGACCGACAAGCACGTCGCCTGGGGGCCAGGCCCGCGCGCCAGTCAGGCGTTGACACTGTGCGCCCGCGCCCGCGCCCTCTATGACGGACGGCTGGCGCCGTCGATCGACGATATCAGAGCGCTGGCCGAGCCTGTGCTGCAGCACCGCATGGCGCTGACCTTTGCCGCCCGTGCCGAGGGCACGACCGTGCGCGACGTGGTGGCGAAACTGGCAAAAGGCATCTGATGGCGCGTATAGGCGATGCCCAGGCACCGGCGGCGACGCGTGACGCGCTCGCCCGCGGTCGGTTGCGGGCGTCGCTGGTGCCGGACCTGCTGGTCGAAGCACGCCGCATCGTCAACACCGTGATCGCCGGCTGGCACGGCCGCCGCAAGCGGGGCATCGGCGAGAATTTCTGGCAGTTCCGGCCCTATGTAGAAGGCGATTCCTCGCGCGTCGACTGGCGCCGCTCGGCCCGCGACGACCACGTCTATGTGCGCGACCGCGAATGGGAGGCCGCCCATACGGTGTGGCTGTGGGCAGACCCCTCGCCTTCCATGCTCTACAAATCGACCGGCGCCACCGTCTCGAAGGAATCCCGCGCGCTGGTGCTGGCGCTGGCCATGGCAGAGCTTCTGTCGCGCAGCGGCGAACGCATCGCCTGGCCCGGACTGACCGATCCGTTCACCGCCCGCAACGGCGCCGAGCGCATCGCAGCACAACTCACCCATTCCGGCGAATTGCCGGCAAAGCCCGACCTGTCCGCCATCCGCCGCTTCTGCGACATCGTCATCGTTAGCGACTTCCTCGATCCGGTCGAGGACACCATCGCCTGGCTCGACGTGCTCGCCCGCCACGGCGTGCGTGCCCATCTGATCGAGGTCGCCGACCCCGCCGAGGAGAGATTCCCCTATGTCGGCCGCACCGAGTTCACCGATCCCGAGACCGGCGACAAGCTGACCGCCGGCCGCGCCGAAACGCTGGGCGATGATTACCGACTGCTTTACATCGCCCGCCGCCAGGAGCTGACCGACTGGTGCAAGCGGCTCGGCTGGAGCTTCACCGTCAACCACACCGACCGTCTCGCCTCCGATGCGCTGGTGCGTGTCCACATGGCGATGACCGTCGATGGCAGCTCAGCCGGGAGGATCCGCGCATGAGTTGGTTGCCGCTCTCCTTCGGGGCGCCGATGGTGCTGTGGGGCCTTCTGGCACTGCCGGTGATCTGGTGGCTTTTGCGGTTCACCCCGCCCAAACCGCAGACCGAGGTCTTCCCGCCGCTGAAGATCCTGGCCCGGGTGCTGAAGCGCGAGGAGACGCCGCAACAGAGCCCGTGGTGGCTGACGCTGCTCAGGCTGCTGATGGCGGCTCTTATCGTTACGGCGCTGGCCGAACCCGTCTTCAACCCGCGTGAAAGACTGCCGGCCGAGGGTGCCGCTCTTGCGCTGGTCATCGACAATGACTGGGCAAGTGCCGCCGACTGGGGCCAGCGCGTCGCCACTGCCGAACGGCTGATCACCGATGCCAGCTCCAACGACGTGCCCGTTATCATCGCCTTCACCGCCGAGATGCCGAACGCCGAGATCGGTCCCTTCGACGCCGCCACCGCGCTCGACCGGCTGCGCGCGGCAAAGCCGCGGCCGATCCCGACCGACCGCCCTGCTGTCTACGCCCGCGTCGCGGCAACCCTGGAGACCTTGCCGGGCGCCAGTGTCGCGGTGCTCGCCGACGGTCTGGCGGCGGAAGGCGACGAGGCCGCCTTCAACACGCTTTTGTCGAAGAACGCCGCCCGTGTCGTCTGGGCCGCCTCCGACCGGCCTAGCTTGATCGGCCTGACCGGCGCCGACAACCAGGTGGACGGCTTCGAGCTGACCGCCATCCGCGCGCTGAGCGATCCGACCCCGGCTCAGGTGACCGCCGGCGCCTTCGACGACAAGGGCCGCCGCATCGCCGACGCCACGCTGACCTTCTCGCCGGGCGAATCCACCGCCACCGGCACGATGGCGGTGCCGTTCGAACTGCGCAACGACTTCGCCTCAATCGCGCTCGACGGTCAGCGGCAGGCCGGCGCCGTCCGCGTGCTCGATGAGAATTCCAAGCGCCGTCGCGTCGGACTGCTGTCGCAGGCCGAAGCCGACCAGGCGCAGCCGCTTTTGTCGCCGCTGTACTACATCCGCCGCGCGCTGCAGCCCTTCGCCGATCTGGCCGAAGCGTCGAGCGCCGACCTTGCCGACGCCATCCCGCAACTCCTCGACCAGAAGCCGGCGATGATTGTCATGGCCGATGTCGGCACCATTCCGGAGCAGGTGCGGCAGAGGCTGGTCGACTGGGTCGACAATGGCGGCACGCTGGTGCGGTTCGCCGGCTCGCGGCTGGTGGCCGCCGGCAATGACGACGACCTGCTGCCGGTCAGGCTGCGTACCGGCGAGCGTTCGCTCGGCGGCGCGCTGTCATGGACGACGCCGCAGCCGGTCACCGACTTCCCGAAGACCGGTCCCTTCTCCGACCTCGCTCCGCCCGCCGAAGTCACCGTCACCAGGCAGGTGCTGGCCGAGCCGACGCCCGACATCGTCGAGCGCACCTGGGCCACGCTTGCCGACGGCACGCCGCTGGTGACCGGGATGAAGAAGGACAAGGGCACGCTCGTCCTGTTCCATGTCACGCCGGAGGCGACCTGGTCGAACCTGCCGATCTCCGGCAGCTTCGTCGAGATGCTGCGCCGCATCGTGCAACTGTCACGCAATCAGGGTGCAGCGGTCGCCAATGCCGAAGCCGCCGCCACCTCGCTGGCGCCCTACCGCATGATATCAGCCGACGGCACGCTGGTGCCGCCGACGCCGGATGCACGGCCGCTGGTGCCGGGCGCCGGCCCGCTGCCGGTGACGTTCGAGAACCCGCCTGGTCTCTACGGCTCCGAAACCGGCGTCCTCGCCCACAATCTGCTCAATGCTGAAAGCAGATTCGCACCGCTGGTCCGTCCTCAGATCACCGTGCCGGTCACCACCATCCAGTACGCCTTCGACGAATCGCACAATTTGAAGGGCTCGCTGGTGGCGACAGCCCTTTTGCTGATGGTGCTCGACACGCTGGCCGTGTTCTGGATGGGCGGCCTGTTCTCGCGCCGGCCGCGCCGCGCCGGCACGGCTGCTGCAACCACAGCCGCTCTGCTGATTGCGCTCGGCGCACTGGTCGGCCACACCGACATCGCCCGCGCCGACGATTCCAAACCCGGCGACGAGCGGGCGATCGAGGACATTTCGAAGACCCGGATCGCCTATGTGCAGACCGGCGAACGGAGCGTCGATTCGATCAGCCAAGCCGGGTTGGAGGGCCTGACCCGCTTCCTGATCGAGAAGACCGCGCTCGAGCCGGGGGCGCCGGCGAGCGTCGATATCTCGAAGGACCAGCTGTCCTTCTATCCCCTGATTTACTGGCCGATCGACCCTGCCGCACCGATGCCGAGCCAGGCCGCGATCGGCCGCGTCGACGCCTATATGCAGCAGGGCGGCACGGTGCTGTTCGACACGCGCGACCAGTTCGCCACCGGCATCGGCGCGGACTCGGCTAGTCCGGCGACCGAGCGGCTGCGCGACATCCTCGGCAATCTCAACGTGCCGCCGCTGGAACCGGTGCCGTCGGATCACGTACTGACGAAATCCTTCTACATCCTGCCTGAGTTTCCCGGACGTTTCGCCGGCGGCCCGCTCTGGGTCGCGGCGTCGCTCGAAGCCACCAACACCGAGAACCGCCCGGTGCGTACGGGCGACGGCGTCTCGCCGATCATGATCACCGCCAATGATTTCGCCGGCGCCTGGGCGGTCGACGAGAATGGCGACCCGCTTTTGCCGACCGTGCCGTCAGACCCGATGCAGCGCATTTATGCGCTACGCGCCGGCGTCAACATCATGATGTACATGCTGACCGGCAACTATAAATCCGATCAGGTGCACGTGCCGGTGCTGCTCGAACGGCTGGGGCAGTAAGCCATGAACTGGTCGCTCGCCTTCGAACCGCTCATCTCCTGGCCGCTGCTTGGCTTGGTGCTGGCGCCGCTGTTGCTGCTGGCATTGGTCGGCCTTTGGTTTCGCCAGCGCGGCGCGGTCTTCCGTCTCGCCGGCCTGCTCGCGCTGGGTGCGGCCCTGCTCAACCCGGTGTTCCTCGACGAAGAGCGCGAGGCGCTGAAAAGCGTCGTCGCCGTCGTTGTCGACCGCAGCCAGAGCCAGGACATTGGCGAGCGCACCAAGCAGACCGACGAAGCGCTGGCCGGGCTTCAGCAGCGCCTTGGCCGCTTCAAGCAGTTCGACGTCCGCGTCGTCGAGGCGGGCAAGTCGGAAGCCGCCGAGGAGCGCACCGAAACGCGGCTTTTCGGCGCGCTTGAAAGCGCTTTCCGCGACGTGCCGCCTTCGCGCATCGGCGGCGCCATCATGATCACCGATGGCGAGGTGCATGACGCCCCCGCCGGCACACCCGACTTCAACGCCCCGCTGCACGCGCTGATCACCGGCAACGACCAGGAAAAGGATCGCCGCATCCGCTTCGAGAATGCGCCGCGCTTCGGTCTGGTCGGCAAGCCGCTCGAAATGACCTATCGCGTCATCGGCACCAACAATGAGGCCGGCTCGGTCGACGTGCGCGTGTCGGTCAATGGCGAGCAGGTTTCGGTCGAGCGCGCCACCATCGGTCAGGCCATGCCGCTGCAGGTGACCATTCCCGGCGCCGGCCGCAACATCGTCGAACTCGCTATCGATCCCGAGCCCGACGAACTCACCGACACCAACAACCGCGCTATCGCGCTGATCGACGGCATCCGCGAGAATTTGCGCGTGCTGCTGGTCTCCGGCGAGCCGCATGCCGGTGAGCGCACCTGGCGCAACCTTCTGAAATCTGACGCCTCGGTCGATCTGGTCCACTTCACCATTCTGCGGCCGCCGGAAAAGCAGGACGGCACACCGATCAACGAATTGTCGCTGATCGCCTTCCCGACGCGCGAGCTGTTCGTCGAGAAGATCAAGGATTTCGACCTGATCATCTTCGACCGCTATCAGCACCGCGACGTGCTGCCCATCCTCTATTACGACTACATCGCCGAATATGTCGAAAAGGGCGGCGCGCTGCTGATCGCGGCAGGCCCCGAATATGCCGGCGAAAGTTCCATCGCCCGCACGCCTTTGATGTCGGCGCTGCCGGCGATGCCGACTGGAGAAGTCGTCGACAAGGCCTTCTATCCGCGCCTCACCGAGCTCGGCCAGCGCCATCCGGTGACGCGCGGGCTCGACGGTTCCGCCACCGAGCCGCCGCACTGGAGCCGCTGGTTCCGCACCATCGGCGTCGAGAACCCCGAGGGCGAGGCGGTGATGAAGGGCGCCGACAACCGTCCGCTGCTCCTGCTCGACCGCAAGGGCGAAGGCCGCGTCGGCATGTTTCTGTCCGACCAGGGCTGGTTATGGGCGCGCGGCTTCGAGGGCGGCGGCCCGCATGTCCAGCTCTATCGCCGCATCGCCCACTGGCTGATGAAGGAGCCTGAACTCGAGGAGGAGCGGCTGACCGCCGACGGCCGCGGCATGATGCTGGAAATCCGCCGCCAGACGATGAGCGACGATCCCGGCCCGGCGCAGATCATCACCCCGTCCGGCAAGGCGATGACCGTCAAGCTAGAGAGAGCCGAACCCGGCGTCTTCCTGGGCAGCATCGAAACCAGCGAGATCGGCCTCTATCAGGTCGGAAATGGCGATCTGAAGGCGCTTGCCCATGTCGGCCCGGTCAATGCGCCGGAATTCACCGACGTCGTCTCCACCGAGAACCGGCTGAAAGCGCCGGCCGAGGCCACCGGCGGCAGCGTGCGCCGGCTGGCGCAATCGTCGGCCCTTGGCAACCTCACCGGCGGCGTGACGCTGCCGTCGGTCGTCCCGGTCCGCCCCACGGGCGCGGCCGCCGGCGACGACTGGATCGGCCTGCGCACCACCGACGACAGCGTGCTGAAGGCCGTCTCGCGCGTGCCGCTGTTCGGCGGGTTCCTCGGCCTCGGCCTGCTGCTTCTGGCATTAGGCTCGATGTGGTACCGCGAGGGGCGGTAGCGCAGCGGTTTATCCTTCTCCCCTTGTTGGGGGAGAAGGAGAAAACGGCACTACTCCTCCGGTTCCGTCGTGAACATCAGCGGGTAGCCCTTGGCCTTGCCGGCATCGGTCGCCCGCATCGCCTTGGTCTCGGCGACGTCCCTGGTGAAGACGGCGACGACGCAGACGCCGCGCTGGTGCGCGGTGATCATCACCCGCCGCGCCTGGTCTTCGCTCAGCTTGAATTCGCCCTTGAGCACCGTCACCACGAACTCGCGCGGCGTGAAATCGTCATTGAGAAGGATGACCTTGTAGAGCTTCGGCCGTTCGATTTGCGGCTTCGTTTTGGTGCGGGGTTTGGTGACGATCTCAGGCATCGGAACCGGCAACTGCGCGCAAGAAACTTCGCGTTTATTCTGGCATAGGGAAAAGCGGGCGTCCATTTGAGCCGCGCACAAACCGCCTTTCCGGCGGGCGCGCCGTTCACAAGTCTGAGATTGCCGCTGGCGGCTTAGGGTCGACCTCCCTCCGATGAGAAAAGCTTACCTTCTCAACACCGCCGACAGCACGTCCCTGATGCCGATGGCGCCGACGAAGCGCGACTGGTCGTCGAACAGCGCCACGGGTGCGGTCTGCGAGCGGTGCATGGCCAGCATCACGGTCTTCAGTGAGGTGCCGGGATTGGCCCAGAACACCTGCGCCGTCTCCTCCGGCTGCGCCTCGACATCGGCGCAGGACACCCAGAACGCCGGCTTGCCGTCGCGCTCGGCAGCCGCCACCAGCCCGTGCTCGTCGATCTTGAAACGCGTCGTCTTGCGGCGGTCGAGCCACACCCAGCCGTCCTCGCCGTGCTCGAGGTCGCGGCGGTCGCGCATCACGTTCCAGGCGGTCAGCACCGAGAGCGGATTCACATTGGCGATGAAGTCGCGGACATAGTCGTTGGCGGGGCGCAGCACGATGTCTTCCGGCGCGCCGGTCTGCACAATGCGCCCGCC
The DNA here is from genome assembly GCF_053850215.1 of Mesorhizobium sp. f-mel. Classification (NCBI taxonomy): domain Bacteria; kingdom Pseudomonadati; phylum Pseudomonadota; class Alphaproteobacteria; order Hyphomicrobiales; family Phyllobacteriaceae; genus Mesorhizobium; species Mesorhizobium sp. f-mel. Next base: position 51,231 of record NZ_JBSPTO010000029.1, on the reverse strand, counting down.
TTCCATGATGGTGATGTGACTGCCGATCTTCAGCGCCTCCTCGAGGTCGTGGCTGACGAAGATGATGGTCTTTTTCAGTTCTGCCTGAAGCTGCAGCAACTCGTCCTGCAGCTTGGTCCGGATCAGCGGGTCGAGCGCCGAGAACGGCTCGTCCATCAGCAGGATCGGCGCTTCGGTGGCAAACGCACGCGCCAGCCCGACGCGCTGCTGCATGCCGCCGGAAAGTTCGTGGGCGTATTTCGACGCCCACTGGTCGAGGCCGACGAGCTTCAACTGGCGCTCGACGCGCGCCTTGCGCTCGGCGTCGGGCACGCCGGACAGCTCGAGGCCGAAGCCGACATTTTCCGCGACGGTGCGCCAGGGCAGAAGGCCGAACTGCTGGAACACCATGGCGACCCGCGTCTGTCGGATGTGGCGCAGCGTGGCGGCGTCGCAGGTCGCGACATCGACCATGCGGTCGCCGTCCTTGACCATGACATTGCCCCGCGCCGGCACGTTGAGCAAGTTGACGGCGCGGAGCAGCGTCGATTTGCCGGAGCCGGAGAGGCCCATCAGGACGGAAATCTCGCCCTCGTTGACGGTCAAATTGGCGCCGGCGCAGCCGAGCACGGCGCCGGTCTTCTCCAGGATTTCCTGACGCGTCGCGCCGCTGTCTACGAGCGCCAGCGCTTCCTTGCGCGCTGCGCCGAAGACGATGTCGACATTCTTGAAATCGACCGCGGCGCTCATTTGGCGGCTCCCGTGCCGATGCGGCTGATGCGGTCAAGGATGATGGCGAGCACGACGATGGCGAGGCCGGCCTCGAGCCCGAGCGGGATGTTGACCGAGTTCAGCGCGCGCACCACCGGCTTGCCAAGGCCGTTGGCGCCGATGAGCGCAGCGATCACGACCATGGAGAGGCAGAGCATGATGCACTGCGTCAGCCCCGCCATGATGGTCGGCAGCGCCGCCGGCAGCTCTACTTTCCACAGGAGCTGGCGTTTTGTCGCGCCGAAGGCCTCGCCGGCCTCGATCATCGGTTTCGGCACCGAAGTGATGCCGAGATGGGTCAGGCGGATCGGCGCGGGAGCGGCGAAGATGACGGTGACGATGAGGCCGGGAGCGATGCCGAGGCCGAAGAGAATTAGCACCGGGATCAGGTAAACGAAGGTCGGCATAGTCTGCATCAGGTCGAGGATTGGCTGGAGATAGCGGTAGCCACGCTCGTTATGCGCCGCCCAGATGCCGATCGGCACGCCGATGGCCATGGAGGCCGCAGCGGCGGCCACGACCAACACCAGCGTCTCGACCGTTTCCTGCCAGAGATCCTGGTTGACGATAAAGAGGAGGCCGAGCGCGACGGCAAGCGCCAGCTTCCATGATTTCTGCAGGTACCAGGCAAGCCCGGCTATGGCGGCAACCAGGAGAACCGGCGGGACGAGCAGCAAAAGATCGACCAACCCGTCGAGAACGACGGTGAGCCCGTCGGCGATACTGTCGAAAAACCATTCGAAATTGGTGGTCAGAAAGTCGAAGAAGGTCTTGCCCCACCGCCCGATCGGGATCTTGAAGCTCGAAATCAGTTGCGAAACCGGATCCATGGCAAATGTCCCCTCATTCTACTTCGCCCTCCCCCTGGCGGAGTGGGTCGAACCGCGCAGCGGAGTGGGGTGGTCACGGTTATGCTCCGTTCTGCACCACCCCCACCGCGGCGCGTGCCGCGCCGACCCTCCCCTCAAGGGGGAGGGTGTATAAATCTGCTACGAACCCAGCGCAGTTTTCACGGCGGCCGCCGCGTCGCCGCCGTCGAAGGTCGTCACACCGGCGAGCCATGGGGTAATCGCGTCCGGATTGGCCTTGAGCCATTCGGTAGCCGCGACCTTCGGGTCGGCGCCATCATTGAGGATCGCACCCATGATCTCGTTTTCCATCTTGAGCGAGAACACCATGTTCTTGAGCAGCGCGCCGACGTTCGGGCATTCGGTGGTGTAGCCGGCCCGGACATTGGTGGCGACGGTCGCGCCGCCGAAATTCGGGCCGAACACCTCGTCGCCACCCGACAGATAGGCCATCTTGATGTTGGCGTTCATCGGATGCGGCTCCCAGCCGAGGAAGACCACGTCTTCGCCTGATGCGGCAGCCTTCTGCACCGCCGACAGCATGCCGGCCTCCGAGCTTTCGACGAGCTCGAAATCCTTCAGGCCGAACTTGTTGGTGGCGATCATGTCGAGGATCAGGCGGTTGCCGTCATTGCCGGCTTCGATGCCGTAAATCTTGTTGTCGAGCTTGTCCTTGAACTTGGCGATATCAGCGAAATCCTTGAGACCGGCGTCATAGGTGTGCTGCGGCACGGCAAGCGTATACTTCGCGCCTTCGAGGTTGGTCACGACCGTCTCGACCGACTTGTCTTCGAGATAGGGCTTTATGTCGGCTTCCATGGTCGGCATCCAATTGCCGAGGAAGACGTCGACGTCCTTGTTCTTCAGCGAGGTGTAGGTGACCGGAACCGACAGCACCTGCACGTCGGGCTCGTAGCCGAGCGCTTCGAGGATGACGCTGGCGGTAGCGGTGGTGGCGGTAATGTCGGTCCAGCCGACATCGGCAAAACGCACCGGCTTGCAGCTTTCCGGCTCGGCGGCGAATGCGCCGGCCGCGGAAAGAAATGCCGCCAGACCGAAGCCGGCGGCGAATAGTTTCATACGCGACATTATGTATTCTCCCATTGTGATCTATCGGCGAAGCGAAGTTGCGGTTTTGTCTCCGCCTTGTTTCGTCAGCCAAACACCATTCTGGTGCGGTTTCAAGCGATAAGACAATCGCGGTCAACGGCGCTGGCTGGCCGATCAGCGACACGTTCGCCGCTTTTCCGGTGGAATGTAGGGACGCCCCTCCCCGCGCCGGGACAACTCGGCTTAAAAGGGCGGCATGGCCAAGCTGTACTTCCACTACGCGACGATGAATGCCGGCAAGACGACGATGCTGCTGCAGGCCTCGTACAATTACCGCGAGCGCGGCATGACGACGATGCTGTTCGTCGCCGGCCACTACCGCAAGGGCGATACCGGGCTGATCTCGTCGCGCATCGGCCTGGAGACGGAGGCCGAGATGTTCCGCGACGGCGATGATCTGTTCGCCCGGGTCGCCGAGCATCACGACCACACGACCGTGCATTGCGTCTTCGTCGACGAGGCGCAATTCCTCGAGGAGGAGCAGGTGTGGCAGCTTGCCCGCATTGCCGACCGGCTGAACATCCCGGTCATGTGCTACGGCCTGCGCACGGATTTCCAGGGCAAGCTGTTTTCCGGCTCGCGCGCGCTTCTGGCGATAGCCGACGATCTGCGCGAGGTGCGCACAATCTGCCGCTGCGGCCGAAAGGCGACGATGGTCGTGCGCCTCGGCGCGGACGGCAAGGTGGCGAGACAGGGCGAACAGGTGGCGATCGGCAAGGATGTCTATGTCTCGCTCTGCCGCCGCCATTGGGAAGAAGAAATGGGCCGCGTCGCGCCCGACGATTTCATCGGCTTCACCAAAGCCTGACCAGCGCTATTCCGCGTTGCGTGCGCATGGATCGAACGGTGCCAGGACAGAGGGGGAAGAACTGCGGCGAGAAAAACTGCGATCGGTGAGCTTCGTTGCTTTGCGACGGCAGTTATGCTATTAGTTTGAGTATGGTGCTGACCGCGCCAACGACCCGCCGCCGAGGCGGGTTTTTTGTGTCGGGTTTCGGCGCTGTCCTTCGCAAACTCCTAATCTTCCGCCTTCCCTTCCCCCTATGCCGCACATATATTCGCGGCGGTATCGCGACACGAACAAATGCCGAAGCGGGAGGCCCCAATGGCGACATTGCAGAATTTCGATGCCGAAATTGCCAAGACCAAGCAGGTCGTGCAGGACATGCGCACCAAAATCGAGCAGTCCGGCACGGTGCTCGACACGCTCGCCAAGACCGACAAGAAGATCGGCGACGCCAATTTCGACCTCGAGAACGCCCGCATCGAGGATGTGCTGAAGCAGCAGAAGGTGATGGAAGGCAACATCGCCGACCTGATCATCGGGCTGGAGGACGCCACCAACGTCTTCGGCGCCGAATTCGAGAGCATGAAGAACTACACCGGCTGGGAAAGCTTCGTCGGTATATTTTCCGACCAGAGCAAGCAGCGCATGCGCACCGACCGCGTCCGCAACATGTCGCTGGCCGGCAATCTGCAGGAGCTGCTGGCGAAATCCGACACCATTGTCGGCATCCTCAAGGCGCAGAAGCAGATCCTCGACCAGCGTTACAAGACCTCCGAGGCCAGCCTGTCGCAGGTGATCGAGCGCCGCAAGGCAACCATGTCCAATCTGGAGACCGTGCAGAAGCGCATCGAGGAGCTCAATCCGATGCTGCTCGACATCGAGAACAAGATCGCCGCCTCGACCAGCCAGAAGGAGCGCACCGAGCTCGAAGGCGAACGTTCGAAACTGGCCACGGAGTACAACGAGAAGCAGGCCAAGGAGCAGGAACTGCTGGCCGAAAGCCAGACGCTGGAGCGCTACACCTCGATGTTCCAGACCTTCGTCGATTCGCTCAACAACCAGATCGCGGCGCAGTCGACGCTGATCAACAAGCTGACCATCGATACCGAGCAGCGCATCGTCCTCTACAAGGCGTTGGAAGACTCGCTGAAGACCGCCGCCCAGCAGGACGTCGCCCACAAGATCAACACGCTGGGCAGCCAGGTCGACAACACCGCCGAGGAGACCATGGCCGGCATCGGCGCGGCCTCGCAGAAGCACATCGGCGATCTCCTCGAAATGCACGAGAAGAACATGGTTGCGACCGCCGACATCCAGCGCCGCAAGAAGCTGGCCGACGATGCCTTTGCCCGCCGCTTCGACGACGTGCTGAAGAAGCACAATGCGGCAAACTACGTGCAGTCGTAATTGCTGCACTCGCATCGCTCCGAAGGGCTGGCTGCATGACCCCCGAAAACGAAGCGGCAACGCGCTATTTCTCGGCGATCACGGCGGCACTCAGCGGCCTCGAAGTGTTCATGCGCGACGACCGCTCGCCGCTCTACCGGCACGGCATCGTCGCCAAGATCGTCGCCGAATATATTGCGCGGCTCGACAACTCCTTTTCCTGCTGGCGCAACCGGCTGGGCTTCATGGAGACGTTCCGAATTTCGCGCGCCGAAAGCGGCTTTCCGGTCTTCCAGAACGTGCTCGAGCTGGAGAACGATCGCCGCCAGGCCGATACGCGTCTCGCCAACATACCGCTGGCCGACGAGCTGCGCGAGGAAATGGCCGACTTCATCCTGCGCCACAAGGAATTCCCCGAAGCGCTGCAGAAGTCGATGGCTGAGCGGCTCTATCTGGAGGGTGTCAGGAGCGAGACGACCTTCGGGCCGTTCACCTTGGCGCAGACGGCAAAAGTCTCGGTCAATCCGAAGACCGGGCGGCCCTACTACCTCGTCCACTGGGCCGCCTTCGACGGCAGCGCCAACCTGCCGCTGGTCTACATGGTGACGGTCGAGGATTCCTCCGAAGAGATGATCGGGCAGCTTGTCGACCGCAACGGCAAGCTCAACGACAAGGTCGACATTCCGCTCCCCGTCGAAGGCCTGCTCAATCCCGAGCTAGCCCACCGCTTCGACGACTTCACCGAGAAGAATTCCGCCTATACGCTATCGCCGGCCACGATCGCCGTCAACCTCGACAAGGATTTCGACGAACTCCACCCCAAGCAACTGCGCCGCGTCGTGCTCGGCCCGTTTTATTCGGCCGGGATTACCGACAACAATTCGACGGTCAGCGACGTTCTGGACAAGGTGCGCAAACCGGAAAACGCCTGGCTGCTGACCTGGACCATCCAGGAGGTCTACTCCAAGGCCGAAAAGCCCGGCCGCAAGGGGTTGTTTTCGAGCGAGAAGACGACGCAGGAATTCTTCATCGACACCGACGATCTCGAGGCCGCGCGGCAGGGCGTGTCGAGCTACGAGAAGCATGCGCTGATCCCGCATGAGGCCTATCAGGCGCTCTACGCCGCCGGCGAGGCGCAGAAGATCTTTTCCGGCTACAAGGTCCACATCCTGTCCAAAGGACAGGTCATCAGTGACGTCTGACCGTCAAACCGCGGAGCATCCTTCATGGACACCGGCCTGACCACGATTTCGGAAGCGGCAATCGAAAAGCACCGCGCCACCGCGCAGAGCTTCATCACCCGCATCGTCGTGCTCGAGGACCCGTCGCGGGAATCCGGGACCGCGCTGGCCGGCACCAACCGCCGCTTCGTCTCGACCGTCTCGGTCGGCTCGGTTCGCCGCACGCGCGAGGTCGAGCTTTCCAAGACCGTCGCCGCCGTCCATCCCGACGACCAGCTGCTGAGCATTGCTCAGCACATGCTGCTGTTTCGCACCCGGCGCGGGCTGGCGATCGCACTGGCCATTTCAGACGTCTTCGCCGAAGGCTCCGACCTCGAAAGCCTGCAAGCGAAAAACGCCCGCGCGCCGCTCGAAGGCGACGAAGCTGCCACCTTCAAGAAACTGCTGTCGGCTTCGGCCTATATTTCGGCCTTCAGCCTCGCCTCCTATCTGTTCCAGCTGATCGACAGCGACGGCGAGGCCCCGAACGACACGCCGGAGCCGGACTTCTTGTTCGACACGCCGCAGGATGCGGTGAAGTCGATCGTGGCCGGCCTCGACAGGGCGATATCAGGCGCGAAGGACGACGCCGATCTGATGACCCGGGCGCGCGCCTTCGCCCGTGTCGCCATCGACGGGCTTTTGGCGCGAAAGGGCCGCTTCGACGGCATAGGTCCGTTCGAGAACGCGCATATCCGCATCGACGTCGACGACTTCACCCTTGACGGCTTCGACGTCGCGCCGGGCAAGCGGTCGAAGCCGCTGGTAATGACCTTCAAAAAGCCGGAAGAGGTCGTCGGCAACCACATCGCCAAGTACCAGTCGGTGAAGCTCGCCAAGATGCTGATGGCTTACGATTTCGAGCGCGAGCTGAACCCGTTCGTCGAGCTCGGCGGCTTCCTGTTCACCTTCATCGGCGACGGCGCGCCCGGCACCGGAAAAACGACCCTGATCCAGATGATCGCCGGTCTCGTCAACGGCTACTGCCAGGTCGCCGGCTATCCCTTCGCCTACGAGAATTTCGGCGTCGACCAGATCTCCTCCTACCAGGGCAAGTCGGGCCAGAACTGCCGCCAGTTCATCAACAATGTGCTTAACCCGCGCGTCATCGGCTTCGGCACCATCGACGATATCGATCAGGTGGCGGCACGCCGCTCCGACGATCGCGCCTCGGCAGGCCAGCAGGAAATCACCGGTGTCCTGATGGACGCGTTTGCGGGTGCCGGCACCGTGGTGCGCGGCAACTGCTCCTTCGGCATGTTCTCCAACTATCCCGAAAACGTCGACGACGCGCTGCGCCAGCGCGCCGGCGCCCGCTGGCTGGTCGATGGGCCACAAACGCGCGACGACTACATCGACATTTTCGTGCTGCTCGCCGGCAAGAACCACAAGATCCCGCTCGGCGACCACAAGCTTTATGCCGCCCAGGAAATCCAGCGCGCGGTGATGGAAGCATATGAAGAGCATGAACAGCCCAAAGAAGACGGGCTGATGAAGGTCTATGAGCGCTACATGAAGGAGAACGGCGCACCGAAATCGATGGCCGACATCGGCACCTATCTGCACATGATCAAGGAGGCCGAGCCGCGCTTCACCGGCCGCGCCATCAAGAACGTCACCGATGCGATCAAGATGCGCGCCATGGATATCGAACTGCCGGACGAATGGTTCGAGAAGCCGGAAGTCTTCATGCACAAGGGCTACGACGACAAGAAGGCGATGATCGAGGAACTGCGCGGTCCGTTCTCGATGGATATGGTCATGCAGGAGGTCAACCGCTATGCCGACTCGGAGTTCCGCTATTCCGACAAGTCCGACGACGCGGCGGTGACCAAGATGATCCGCGACACCCGCCTGCGCGACCGCGCGGTGCGCGAGATCGAGGAATTGAAGAAGAAGGGCCTGTGGAATGCTTGAGTTTGGCTGTCCTTCCTTCTCCCCGTTCACGGGGAGAAGGTGCCCGAAGGGCGGATGAGGGGCAGCGCGATGCGTGGTGGAAACGAGCCCAAAGTAGCAAGAGCCCGGCAACTTCGGAAGGTTGAGAACGATGCCGAGGAAAAGCTCTGGAGCGAACTGCGTGGACGGCGATTGAATGGCCATAAATTTGTCCGCCAACTGCCGGTCGGTCCATATTTCGCAGACTTCGCCTGCCGTGAAGCCAATCTTGTCGTGGAAGTTGATGGAAGCCAGCACGTAAATCGATCGCAGGATCGGTACAGGGACGAAACCATGAATAGGAATGGCTGGTCGGTTTTGAGAGTGTGGCATGCCGATGTCCTGGCAAGCCGTAAGAGCGTGCTGGACACGATCGTGGCGGTACTTGATGGTCGGCTGAATCGGAAGATGATCGGCACCGACGCGAAGTTTCTGCCCTCATCAATCGTAGAGAAAAGATGATGAGCGTTTGCGCCGCCCCTCATCCGCCCTTCGGGCACCTTCTCCCCGTGAACGGGGAGAAGGAAGCGTGAGCCCCGCCAGGAAATCCGATCTGCTGCGCGAGAACGAGCTGATCTATGGCCGGCTGCTGACCATCGACGAGCCGCATCTCATCCAGCGCTACAACAAGGCTTTGGTCGCCTTCGGCCTGAAGCCGACGAAGCTGAAGAGTTTCGAGATCGACCGCACCGGCTTCTCGCCGCAGGTGGCCGAGGAATGCGGCGACTACAACTATCTCGATCCCAACGAGATCAACCGCCGTTTCATCATCCTGACGCCGTCGCAGATCGACCTGCCGGTGGTCCACACCGCCTTTTCCAATACCTCGCAACTGATGTTCGAGTTCATGTCGACGAACCAGCGCGCCATCGACGCGCTGACCATCAAGGATGTCATCTATGGCGAGATCGAGGATTCGGTCCCCAAGGTCGACGACATCGAGGATCTGCTGTCGATTAACCAGGTCGAGTTCAAGGTGCTGTCGGCGGAAGACGTGCTCGGCAAGGCCGCCGAACTCGGCAAGCTCGTCGACCAGCTGAAGCAGGAGCCGAACGCCTGGCGTGACAACGCCATGCTCACCCACATGGTGGAGCTGGCCAAGATCTGCGGCGACATCCGCGAGAACGCGCTGGTGCCGGATCAGGTGATCTTTCGTCACAGCGCCTATTGGACCAGCCATTTCGGCGGGCTCTATGTGTTCATCGACCCGGACATGACGACAGTGATCAGCGACCCGGCAGCCCCAGGCTTCCGTCGCTCGCGACCGTGGCAAGTGAGCTACCTCTCGATCAATGATGCCGACCGGGTGTTCAAGTTCCTCGCCGCGACCGGCCGCATCGAACTGCCGCGTGCCTCATGGATCGAAACATCAGGCTATCTCGAACATCGCGCCGAAATGGTGGTGCGCGCGCTGATCCGCGATGCCGAGCCCGACCGTAATCTGACCGATGTCGACAAAGTCTGGCTGCAGACCTGGATCCACGGCCATGCCGACCTAATCACCAGGGACGGCAATTTTCCCTTCCTCAACGCCGCCAAGCGCGAGATCGCTCACCTTGGCTATCTAAAGATCGAAGACGTGTTCCCGCACCAGCGCTTCCTGGTGATCCGGGCCAAGCCCGGCCATCCCGACGCCTGGCTGACCAACCAGCTGATCTCGGATTTCGTGCCGCAGGACTTCGTCTCTCGCTACGTCTTCAACAAACCGGGATTCTACAGGGACTATGACGGCTTCAGCGACGCCTGGAGATCACATGTTGTGGACGTTCTGAAAACCACATATCTGAAAGACAAGGTGGCGTTTCGCACACGCCTCTACGGCCTTACCGATTGAGTGACCGGCTGACTGACGAGGGGGTGACATCGCCATGCTTGATCCGATCGTGAATTTCTTCACACGGATTTTCCAGTGGACCGGCCGCGGCATCGGCTTCGCCGTCGGCGTCATCCTGTGGCCGTTCATGTGGGCCGGGCACTGGTATACGCAGCGCGGCTGGATCCTGAAGGCGGTGCTCGGCCTCGCTCTGCTCATGCTGATCGGCCTCTACGGCTACTTCATCTGGAACACGCAGGTCTGGAGCAATTTCAATCCCGCGTATGCGGAGGCATATAATTTCACGCAGCCGGCCGGAACCGCCCCGGCGCAGCCCGCTCCTTCCGCCACCGGGGAAACCGCCGGTGTCGAGGGAGAGGTCAAGACCTGCACCAACTCGGCCATTGTCCAGGTCGCGGCCGATCTCATCGATTTCAACGTCAACGAGAACGCCTGGATCTCGTCGATGATACTCTACAAGCTCGGGTTCTTCGGCATGGACTGGGACCGCACGCCGTTTCTCGACAACAAGGCCTCCTTCCAGCGCGGGGTCAATCAGGCCATCCGGCGCACCGCTGTCGAGCTTGTCGACACGCTGGGCCGCGTCCGCGGCACCAGCCAGATAGATCAGAACCTGCAGGATGCGCGCGGCGCGATCACCTTCGACGAGGAAACCTGGTATTTCGGCCTCAGGCCCTTTGGTCCGAAAACCCCGACGCCGAGTTTCTATCGCACGGCGGCGAGCAGCCTTCGCGCCTTCAACGACCGGCTCATGAAATGCGAGGTTGTCTTCAACGCGCGCGCCGACAATCTGTTGCAGTTCGTCGACCGGATCGCGAGTGACATAGGCTCGACGTCGGACCTGATCCGCGACCGTTCGCAGAATTTCAACAGCGGCTGGTTCGACACGCGGGCTGACGACCGCTTCTGGTTCGCCTACGGCCAGCTCTACGGCTATTACGGCATCCTGACGGCGGCGCATCACGACTTCCAGCAGATCCTCGACAATCGCGGCCTCACACCACTTTGGAACAGCGTGGAAGGCCAGCTCAAGGCGGCGCTCGCCATCCAGCCTTTGATAATCTCGAACGGCCGCGAGGATGGCTGGATCATGCCCACCCACCTCACCACGATGGGTTTCTATGTGCTTAGGGTGCGATCGAACCTCGTCGAGGTCAGGTCCGTTCTGGATCGGTGAAGGGCCAATAGTGAAAGACGTCCTGGCTTGAAATCACCGCTGTCCCTGGTCGAAATCGGCTACTTGTCGAGGCAATAGCTCGGCCGCATGTCGCGGAGAGCGGAACCTGACTGCCTCGTCGTCGTTCAACCGCTGGGCGGCGGCCAGCGAGGACACGAGATGGATATCCAGGAAGTTGCTCGAAATTTCTACGCTACGGTCGACACGCAAGACTGGGACAAACTGGCCAGTCTGGTCTCTCCAGATCTCGCCGTTCATCTCGGCAGTGCCAACCCGATCGGCTTCGATGACTGGCGCAAATCGCTGACCGAGTTCTTTGTTGGATTTCCGGACGGACATCACGTCGTCGACGACTGTGTCAGCGACGCCGACAAGGTGGTCACGCGCGGCCGCTTTCAGGGCACGCACACCGGCGTCTTCCATGGTGTCGAGCCGAGCGGAAAATGCGTATCGGTTGGTGTGATTCACATCGATCGCGTTGAGAACGGCATCGTAGTCGAACATTTCGGCCAGCTTGACGGCTTGGGGCTGATGCACCAGATCGGCGCATTCTAACGCGGCCGTTCGAAGCGCCGACCGGGGCTCGAAACCCTGTCGCATTCCGTGCATTCCGCGGCTGTTTTGAGACGGCAGGACGGCGCGTGCTCTGGCTTTTATACGGCGCGACAACCGGGCGCGAAGATCCGGGAAAGGTCGACCGGGAAACAGAGAGCTGCCTTTCTTCATAGGAAACATAGTTGCATGCAAGTTGACGCCACGGCAGCGACAGGGTTAGAACGTGCCCTCGCCTGAAGTGCCAGGCTGTTTCGAACAGGCTTGCGACCGACCACACTGATCAAACCCGTCCCCTCCACCGTCCAATCCAGAGGAAAGCCGCCATGGCCGAAGTGAAGTCCGACATCGAGATCGCGCGCGCCGCCGACAAGAAGCAGATCCAGGCTATCGGCCAGAAGATCGGCATTCCAAGCGAGCACCTTTTGCCTTACGGCCACGACAAGGCGAAGATCTCGGCCGAGTTCATCAAGTCGGTGAAGACAAACAAGGACGGCAGGCTGATCCTCGTTACCGCCATCAACCCAACGCCGGCCGGCGAAGGCAAGACGACAACGACGGTGGGCCTCGGTGACGGTCTCAACCGCATTGGCAAGAAGGCCATCGTCTGCATCCGAGAGGCCTCGCTCGGGCCGAATTTCGGCGTCAAGGGCGGTGCTGCCGGCGGCGGCTATGCGCAGGTCGTGCCGATGGAGGATATGAACCTCCACTTCACCGGCGATTTCCATGCCATCACCACGGCGCATAATCTGCTTTCGGCGCTGATCGACAACCATATCTACTGGGGCAACGAGCTCGGCATCGACATCCGCCGCGTCGTCTGGCGCCGCGTCATGGACATGAACGACCGCGCACTGCGCGAGATCATCTGCTCGCTCGGCGGCGTCGCCAACGGCTTTCCGCGCGAGGGGGGCTTCGACATCACCGTCGCCTCGGAAGTCATGGCGATCCTGTGCCTTGCCACCGACCTGAAGGACCTGGAAAAGCGCCTCGGCGACATCATCGTCGCCTATCGCCGAGACAAGTCGGCCGTCTACGCCCGCGACCTCAAGGCCGACGGCGCCATGGCCGTGTTGCTCAAGGACGCCATGCAGCCCAACCTCGTTCAGACGCTGGAGAACAACCCGGCCTTCGTCCATGGCGGCCCCTTCGCCAACATCGCGCATGGCTGCAACTCGGTCGTCGCCACCACGACGGCGCTGAAGCTCGCCGATTATGTCGTCACCGAAGCCGGTTTTGGCGCCGATCTCGGTGCGGAAAAGTTCTTCGACATCAAGTGCCGCAAGGCCGGCCTGAAGCCCGCGGCCACGGTTATCGTCGCCACCGTGCGCGCCATGAAGATGAACGGCGGCGTCAAGAAGGAAGACCTCGGCAAGGAAAACGTCGAGGCGGTCAAGAAGGGCTGCGCCAATCTCGGCCGTCACATCGAGAATATCAGGCAGTTCGGCGTGCCGGCCGTGGTCGCCATCAACCATTTCTATTCCGACACCGACGCTGAAATCAGGGCGATGAAGGACTACGTCGCCTCGATGGGCGAAGAGGCGATCCTGTGCAAGCACTGGGCCCACGGCTCGGCCGGCATCGAGGAACTCGCCAACAAGGTGGTGGCGCTGGCCGAATCCGGCTCCTCGCAGTTTGCGCCGCTCTATCCCGACGCGATGCCGCTGTTCGAGAAGATCAACACCATCGTCCAGCGCATCTATCGCGGTTCCGAAGCGATCGCCGACAAATCGGTGCGCGACCAGCTCCACGCCTGGGAGCACGCCGGCTACGGACACCTGCCGGTCTGCATGGCCAAGACGCAGTACTCGTTCTCGACCGACCCGAACCTGCGCGGCGCGCCGACCGGCCACACCGTGCCGGTGCGCGAGGTCAGGCTATCTGCCGGCGCCGGCTTCATCGTCGTCATCTGCGGCGAGGTCATGACCATGCCTGGCTTGCCCAAGGCGCCGTCCTCGGAGAAGATCTTCCTGAACGAAATGGGCCAGATCGAAGGTCTGTTCTGAGATTTTGAAGGCCGGAATGATAAAGGCGCCGCATCGCGGCGGCGCCTTTTGCTTATCCACGACAGACTTCTAAGCGGCGTTCCGTGCCAGCGCGCGCTGGTTGGAAGCGTGGATCGTGTCGCGTTCGGGCAGCGTGCCGGTCTTCAGACAGTCGATCCATTCGGCGGTCTTGAGAACGGCAGCGAAGCGCGACTGCAGTATGATAGTCACCACGCGGTGGATGTCCTCGGCCGAAGCATAGCCGGCGCTGTTGGCATAGGGCACCGAGCCGGTGGCGTCGGACAGGAACTCCACCGCAAAACCCATATGGACTGCGTGGATAACGGTCGAGAGATCGCAATTATGCGTCATGTAGCCAACGACGGTGATCGTATCGATGGCGTTGGCGCGCAACCAGTCCTCGAGGTCCGTACCGGTGAAGGCGCTCGGCAAGGTCTTTTCGACGTAATGATCGCGGCTACGCCTTGATATCTCGGGATGCAATTCGGCGCCGTGGCTCCCTTTGGCGAAAATCGGCGAGGTTTCGGGCGCCAGCTGCTTGATGACCACGACCTTGACGCCTGCCTCGGCGGCTGCGTCCATCGCTCGTGCTGCGTTGACGACGCTGTCGCGAAACGGCGGATATTGGATGGCCAGGTTGCCGCCATCATAGTCGTTCTGGATGTCGACGACGATGAGGGCGCGGCGTGGCGCCTTGCCTTTGACTGGTTCAGACACTGAGCTTTCCTTTCCCGTTTGGCTTTGATTGGTCGAGGATACGCCTGCTGCCGGATTGCAAAAGTGTCCCAATTGACATTATTCAAAAGGATTGGGACAATTCGGATCTAACCCTTATTGGTGCTCAGGATGGTCGATCCGATCGTTGCCGCCATCGCCTTCGATGGCATCAGTCCGTTCCACCTTTCCGTGCCGTGCCTTGTATTCGGCGAAGACCGCGCCGCGCTCGGCCTGCCGCGCTTCGACTTCCGCATCTGTGCAATCGAAAGCGGGCCTATCCATACCGAAGCAGGATTGACCGTGACTGCGCCGCAAGGGCTTGGCAGCCTCGATGGCGCGGACATCGTCATCGTCCCAAGCTGGCGAGATCTCGAAAATCCGCCACCTGCGGTTCTGGTAGAGGCGCTGCTGCGAGCGCACCGCAACGGCGCATTGATTGTCGGACTGTGCCTCGGCACCTTCGCTGTTGCGGCGACCGGACTGCTTTCGGGGCGGCGAGCCGCGACGCACTGGGCCTATACCGGGCAGCTGCAGGCGCTTTATCCCGACATGATCGTCGATCCGGACGTGCTCTACATCGACAATGGCGATGTCATGACATCTGCCGGCGTCGCCGCCGGGCTTGACTGCTGTCTCCACATCGTGCGAGCCCGCTACGGCGCCGAGGCGGCTCTTCGACTTGCCCGGCAGATCGTGCTTTCTCCCCATCGGCAAGGTGGGCAGGCGCAGTTCATAGAACGTCCGATCGCCAGGACCGGCAACGCGGATCGCTTCACACAGGCCCTCGACACGGTGCGCAAAACGCTTGGCGATCTGCACAGTCTGGACAGCGTCGCCGACGCCGCCGGTCTCACCCGCCGGACGTTCACGCGCCGCTTCCAGAAAACGATCGGCACCAGTTTCGGCGACTGGCTGATCGATCAGCGCGTCGCGCTGGCGCAGCGGCTGCTGGAAGCAACGGAAAAATCGATGGACACGGTTGCCTTCGAGGCCGGGTTCGGTAGCGCCACATCGCTGCGCCAGCACTTCGCGGCACGGCTCAGGACCTCGCCCGCGCAGTACCGTCGCGAATTCTCGAAGAGCGCTGATCAGGACGCGCACGCCGCCTCGCGTTGATCCGGATGCTCAGCCGCGCCTGACCGGCCGCGCCGGGTTGCCCACAACCGTGGTGTTTGGCGGCACATTGCGCGTCACCACAGCACCCGCTCCGACAATAGCGCCAGCGCCGATGCTGATCCCAGCGAGGATGACCGCACTGCCGCCGATCCAGGCATTGTCGCCGATCTCGACCGGCTTGGCGATCTCCAGCCCGGCCTGTCGCCCCGCTGCCTCTTTGTGATGCTCGGCGCAGTAGATCTGCACGTTGGGGCCGAGTAGCGTTCCCTTGCCGATGCGGACTGGCGCCGTATCGAGGATGATGCAGCCGGCATTGAGGAAGACGCCGTCGCCGAGAAAGATGTTGAAGCCGTAGGCGCAGTGGAACGGCGCTTCGATCCGGGCGCGCTCGCTCGCAGCGCCGAGCAGCGACTTCAAGGCAGGTCCGACGTCGCCACGTTGCCGGGGCGGCAAGCTGTTGTGTTCGAACACCGCGTCGCGAGCAAGGATGCGCAGCGCCTCCAGCTCTGAGTCGAGGCAAGCATACCACTCGCCCGCGGCCATTTTTATGCGCTCGCTTCCGTTCAAGGCGATGCCCTCCTGTCTTACCCTGCTGTTTCAACGTGGTGTCAAGGCACAGTCCATAAAAAAACGGGTAACGCAGAGATCGCAGGCCTCTGGTCAAATGCCGATCCTATGCTAGCCTGCCCCGGCTGGGCCATCCCATGCCGTGTGATCGAGGGGGATCAATCATGCTGTACATCCTTGCACTTCTGATCGGCGTCGTTGCCGGCCTTCGCGCCATGACCGCGCCCGCCGCCGTCGCCTGGGGCGCTTATCTCGGCTGGCTGCCGGTCGCCGTAACCTGGGCTGGTTTCATGGGCCATTGGATCACCGTCGGCATCTTCACCATCCTGGCCGTCGCCGAGCTCGTCACCGACCAGCTGCCGTCGACCCCGAGCCGCAAGGTCCCACAGCAGTTCGGCGCACGCATCGTCATGGGCGCCTTCACCGGCGCAGTGATCGGCGCGACCGGCGGCGCCACGATCGGCGGCCTGATCGCCGGTGCCATCGGCGCGGTGATCGGCACGCTGGGCGGCGCCGAGCTGCGCAAACGCCTGGCGATCGCTTTCGGCAAGGACCTGCCAGCCGCCCTTATCGAGGACGCGGTGGCGATCATCGGTGGCCTGCTGATCGTGGCGGCGGTGGCATGACGGCAAAGACATTCGACGCCATCATCATCGGCGCCGGACAGGCCGGCCCGTCGCTCGCCGGCCGGCTGACGGCGGCCGGCATGAGCGTGGCGCTGATCGAGCGAAAACTGGTTGGCGGCACCTGCGTCAATACCGGCTGCATGCCGACCAAGGCCATGGTGGCAAGCGCCTATGCCGCGCATCTTGCCCGCCGCGCCGCCGACTACGGCGTGACGCTCTCCGGCCCGGTCGGCGTCGACTACAAGGCGATCAAGGCGCGCAAGGACAAGGTGTCGAACGACGCCCGAGGCAACCTCGAAAGCTGGATCGCCGGCATGGACAAATGCACGCTTTATCGCGGCCATGCGCGCTTCGAATCGGCCAATTCCGTGCGTGTCGGCGACGACCTGCTGAGCGCCGAGAAGATATTCCTCAACACCGGCGGCCGCGCCTCGGTGCCCGACCTGCCCGGTGTCAACGACATTTCGTACCTGACCAATTCGTCGATGATGGATCTCGACGAGTTGCCGCGCCATCTCGTCGTCGTCGGCGGCAGCTACGTCTCGCTCGAATTCGCGCAGATGTTCCGCCGTTTCGGATCAGAGGTCACGGTGATCGAAAAGAGCCCGCGGTTGATCGGCCGCGAGGATGAGGATGTCTCAGCCGCCATCCTGTCCATCTTCGAAAACGAAGACATCACGGTCCATCTCGGCGCCGATGACATCGGCTTCGCCAGAAAGGGCAACGAAATTGCCGTGACCTTCTCCGCCGACAAGGCGCCGGCGGTCGGCTCGCATGTGCTGCTGGCGCTGGGCCGAACGCCCAACACCGACGATCTCGGCCTCGACAGAGCCGGCGTCGAGGTCGACAAACGCGGCTTCATTGTCGTTGACGACCAGTTGCGCACCAGCGTGCCCGGCATCTGGGCGATGGGTGACTGCAACGGCAAAGGCGCCTTCACCCACACCTCCTACAATGACTACGAGATCGTCGCCGCCAATCTGCTCGACAACGATCCGCGCAAGGTGAGCGACCGCATCGAGGCCTATGCGCTCTATACCGATCCGCCGCTCGGCCGCTGTGGCATGACGGAGACAGCGGTAAGAAAGTCCGGGCGTCGCGCGCTGGTCGGCCAGCGGCCGATGACCCGCGTCGGCCGCGCCGTCGAGAAAGGCGAGACGCAAGGTTTCATGAGGATCCTGGTCGACGCCGGCACCAAAGAAATCCTCGGCTGTTCGGTGCTCGGCCCCGGCGGCGACGAGGCGATACACTGCGTGCTCGATCTGATGTACGCCAAGGCGCCGGTCAGCACGCTCGCGCGGGCAACCCATATCCACCCCAATGTCTCGGAACTTCTGCCCACCATTGCCCAGGAATTGAAGCCGCTGGCATAGGCCGGGCAGGCGTTTGGAACCAGTAGTGTCCACCGCACCCCTTCGGGAGCCGGCCGAGAGAGTCTTGCGCCCATAGCGCGAAAAGCTGGACCAATCGACAGCGTATCGGCGAAAGGGCATGTGTTCGGCCTCTTTCTTGGAGGAATATCATGCAAAAATCGATCGAGCGCATCGCCGGCGACAGCGAGGGCGTTTCCTATGAATTCCCGGTGTTCCGCTTCGAGGGAGCGGACAAATCGGCATCTTCGGCCTATCTGCAGGCAGCGCTGCATGCCGGCGAACTGCCGGGCGTCGTCACCATCGACGCGCTGATGCCGATGCTTGAAAAAGCCGAAGCGGAAGGCCGCATCAAGGGCAATATCACCGTCGTACCCCAAGCCAACCCGATTGGCCGCGCCCAGTATCATTTCGGCGAGCATCAGGGCCGCTTCCATCTGGGCACCCGCAACAACTTCAACCGCGGCTTTCCGCTGCTGGCCGCGCCCGACATCTCACTCCTGCCGAACACGACGCGTGGCACCGTCGACCAGCGGCTGAAGACCCGGCTGCTGCAGCTTTCCATCGGCCACGACATCGTGCTCGACCTGCATTGCGACGACGAGGGCCTCGCCTACCTCTATGTCCACACCAGCCTGTGGCCGGCGATGGCGGATTGCGCGGCCGCCATGGGCGTCGACGCGGTGGTGCTGTGGGATGAGGACACCGACGGCACCTTCGAGGGCGCCTCGATCATGCCGTACCAGAACGTTCCCGCCGACGTCGCGCGCCTCGATCGACGCGTCGCCACCACGGTCGAATATCGCGGCATACTCGATGTCGATGGCGCTCTGGCCGCCTCAGATGCCGAAGGGCTCTATCGGCTGCTCGTGGCACGCGGCGTGATCGTGGATCAGACCCTGCCCGAGCCCGGCGGCCTTGCCGGGCCTAATTTTTTCACCGGCATTGTCGCACCGCTCGAAAACATCGACATGATGCCGGCGCCCCGAGCGGGCGCGGTCCTTTACGAGGTGAAGCTCGGCGACCGTGTGGCAAAAGGCGCACTGCTTGCCACCATCGTCCATGCGCCAGGTGAGCCCGACGGCCGCACGCAAGTGTTCGCACCGCAGTCGGGCATCATCCTGACACGGCGTTCCCGGCGCATCATCCGTGCCGGCGAAGACCTGCTGAAGCTGGTCGGCGACAGGAAGAGCGCCGACGCAAGGTCGGGGACGCTGGAGGATTGAGGGCCTATGCCCTTCGCCAAGCGCTTCATTGAATCCAGTTGCGTGGCCGTTCAATCGCCGCTATTGGAATCGCCATGAACATGCGCTCGATCAAGACCGTTTGGTGGTGGGCTCGCTGACAGCGGCCTGTTCGAACGCGTGCGCGTGAAAATAGAAGGTGGCCGCAACGGAATGTCCGGGCGGCCATTTGTTTTTTCAAGCCATGCCCCGGGTCCGTTGCCCCAAGACGCTGATATACCCAAGACGCTGATGGAGACGGCAATGACGACGAAAATTCTGGAGAACGGGGCGGAGCGCTTCGTCACGGCGGGTGGCGTGACGATTACCCGCGAGCGCCATGACCGGCCTTATGAAGGCGCGATCGACGGCTATATCGACGGGCTGAATTCACGCCGTGGCGCCGTGTTTTCCTCCAATTACGAATACCCGGGCCGCTATACGCGCTGGGACACCGCCATCATCGACCCGCCGCTGGTGATCTCGGCGCGCGGCCGCGCCATGCGCATCGAGGCGCTGAACAGCCGTGGCGAGGTGCTTCTGCCGGTGATCGGCAAGGCACTCGGCGGGCTTGACGACGTGACGATCGCCGAGACCTCGAAAAAACTCATCCGCCTTGATGTAGCCAAGCCCGGCCGTGTCTTCACTGAAGAAGAACGCAGCCGCGTTCCCTCCGTTTTCACCGTGCTGCGCGCCATCACCGCTCTGTTCAAAACGGAGGAAGACGCCAATCTCGGCCTCTACGGCGCCTTCGGCTATGATCTCGCCTTCCAGTTCGATCCGGTCGACTACAAGCTTGAGCGCCAGCAAAGCCAGCGCGACCTTGTGCTGTTCCTGCCCGACGAGATCCTGGTCGTCGACCACTATTCGACCAAGGCCTGGACCGACCGCTACGACTATTCCGGCGACGAGTTTTCGACGGAGGGATTGCCCCGCGACGAGATCGTCGAGCCGTTCAAGACCGCCGACCGCATTCCGCCGCGCGGCGACCATGAGCCGGGCGAATATGCCAATCTGGTGCGCAAGGCGATGGAGAGCTTCAAACGCGGCGACCTGTTCGAGGTGGTGCCCGGCCAGATGTTCTACGAGCGCTGCGAGACACCGCCTTCCGACATTTCACGCAAGCTGAAGACCATCAACCCGTCGCCCTATTCCTTCTTCATCAATCTCGGCGAAGGCGAATACCTGATCGGCGCTTCGCCCGAAATGTTCGTGCGCGTCAACGGCCGCCGTGTCGAGACCTGCCCGATCTCCGGCACGATCAAGCGCGGCGACGACGCCATTTCCGATTCGGAGCAGATCCTGAAATTGCTCAATTCGAAGAAGGACGAATCCGAGCTGACCATGTGCTCGGACGTCGACCGCAACGATAAGTCGCGGGTTTGCGACCCAGGCTCGGTGCGCGTCATCGGCCGCCGCCAGATCGAGATGTATTCGCGGCTGATCCACACCGTCGATCACATCGAGGGGCGGCTGCGCGAAGGCATGGACGCCTTCGACGCGTTCTTGTCGCATGCCTGGGCGGTCACCGTCACCGGCGCGCCGAAATTATGGGCGATGCGCTTCATCGAGCAGAACGAGAAGAGCCCGCGCGCCTGGTATGGCGGGGCGATCGGCATGGTCAATTTCAACGGTGACATGAACACCGGCATGACGCTTCGCACCATCCGCATCAAGGATGGCATCGCCGAGGTGCGCGCCGGCGCCACGCTGCTCTTCGACAGCATTCCCGAGGAAGAAGAAGCCGAAACCGAATTGAAGGCATCCGCCATGATCTCCGCCATCCGCGACGCCAAGTCAGGCAATGCCGCCGACACCGAACGCGCCACCGCGCGCGTCGGCGACGGCGTCAACATCCTGCTGGTCGACCACGAGGACTCCTTCGTCCACACGCTGGCCAACTATTTTCGCCAGACCGGCGCCAATGTATCGACTGTGCGCACACCTGTGCCGGACGAGGTCTTCGACCGGCTGAAACCCAACCTGGTCGTGCTGTCGCCCGGTCCCGGCACGCCGAAGGACTTCGACTGCGCCGCCACCATCAAACGGGCCCGCGCGCGCGACCTGCCGATCTTCGGCGTCTGCCTCGGCCTGCAGGCGTTGGCCGAGGCCTATGGCGGAGAGCTGCGGCAGCTGCACGTGCCAATGCATGGCAAACCGTCGCGCATCCGCGTGTCGAAGCCGGGCATCATCTTTTCCGGCCTGCCCAAGGAGGTGACGGTCGGCCGCTATCACTCGATCTTCGCCGATCCGGTGCGGTTGCCCGATGGTTTCGTCGTCACGGCCGAGACGGAAGAAGGCGTCATCATGGCCTTCGAGCACAGCAAGGAGCCGATCGCTGCGGTGCAGTTCCACCCGGAATCGATCATGACTCTCGGACACAATGCCGGCATGCGCATCATCGAGAACATCGTTGCGCATCTGCCGCGCAAGGCCAAGGAAAAGGCGGCTTAGCTCCGGTTTCGGCGGCCGGAAGCAATCAATGACCGCTATCGATCCGAAAACCGCCGCCAAGCGCAAGGTCGCCAGCCTCGCCTTCTGGTCGATAGTCGTCGCTTTCGTCGTGCTCGGCCTGAAGCTGGCGGCCTGGCACGTCACCGGTTCCGTGGCGCTGTATTCGGACGCGCTGGAATCGATCGTCAACGTCATTGCCTCGGCCGCAGCCTACTGGGCGATCCAGGTCAGCTACAAGCCGGCCGACCAGGATCATCCATTCGGCCATCACAAGGCCGAGTATTTCTCGGCCGTGCTGGAAGGTGTGCTGATCGTTTTGGCAGCCCTGCTGATCCTCAACGAAGTGTGGTGGTCCTTGCGGCATCCCGCCCCACTCGAACAGCCCTGGACCGGCCTCGCCATCAACGGTGTCGCGACAGTGATCAACGCCTTCTGGGCCTTAACGCTGTTCCGTGCCGGCCGTGCCGAGAAGTCGCCGGCACTGGTTGCCGACGGCAGGCACATCATGACCGACGTGGCGACCTCCGTCGGCGTGTTCATTGGTCTGGTCGGTGCCGTGCTCACCGGCTGGCAAGTCCTCGATCCCGCTCTTGCCGTCATCGTCGCGCTGAACATCCTGTGGCAGGGCTGGCACGTCATCGGCTCGTCGATGAACGGGCTCATGGACCGCGCCGTCGATACACAGGAGCACATGCACATCCGCGACGTCATTTCGGCCAATTGCAAGGGCGCAATGGAAGTCCACGATCTGAAGACGCGGATTGCCGGCCGCGCCACGTTCATCGAGTTCCACCTGGTCGTCGATGCCGATATGTCGGTGGGCGCCAGTCACGTCATTTGCGACCGCATCGAGGATGCGCTGAAGGCCGAGATCCCCTCGGTGCGCGTCACCATTCATGTCGAGCCCGACGACGAGGCAAAGCTGCCCAAGGGCACGACGGCCGTGCCGTTCGCGTGAGGCGGTTCTGTAGGCCCTCAAAACTTCTCAAGGCGTGCAGGCGGATTGCGGCATCGGCTCCAGCCGGTAGACCTTGTCGTCGGATGCGGTCTCGCCTTCGGCCGTCTTCGAGCATAGGTCGATGATCGGCAGGCTGCTGTTGGGATTGGCCAGCATCATCGTGCCGTTGGCGCCGCGGCGCAGATAAATCTCCTTGGCCGCGATGTCGCAGGAAAAGTCGCTCGTCTTTCCGCTCGCGACACAGCGCCACTGGTCCGCTTCGCCGTCACAACTGTAGCTCTGCGTGACCTCGGCGGCGTTCCGACGCGTGGTTACGGAAACAGCTATGTCGCCGCCGCTTGGCCAGCTTGCCGGATCGCCGCCCTTGGCGAAGGAGGCCAGCTCGATCGGGCCCCGGAAAACCCTGATGGTGTGGGTAAGCTGATCGGGATGCGAGTCGAGATGCGCGGCATCGTAGTCGCGCCCGTAGCAGAACGGCTGGTCCGGTTTCAGCCGCTCACGCAGCGGTGCTCCCAGCGCCGGATCGACCGGATCGATGCGCGCGAATTCGGCCTTGCAGGTCTGCGTCGGCATACGGTCGAGCCGAAAGCCGTCGTCTTCTGTGCCGAGTGCCTGCTTGGCGTATTCCTTTTCACCCAGCTCATCCTCGGCGCCAGCATCGAGATAAAGGTTGCGATGCACGCCGGAGACGATCAGCCGGCCTTTTTCATCAACGTTCAGTAAGGCCATGGTGCGGTCGCATTCCATGCCGCAATGAAGCTCGCTCGACTGCGGATCATCCTTGCCGCACCAACCGCCAACCCACTCGGGTTTCTTGGCGCCGCGCACCGTCGTCGCCATGAAGCCGTTGTAGCCGGACGGACCGCTGCTCGGCTCCTCGTTGGGATGGCTGACCGGATCGCTGCCGTAGTAGAAGAAAATCCGTCCCACCTTCTGGTTCGGATGTACCTTGAGATGCCCGGCATCATAGACACGCCCGAAACAGGCATCCTTGCCGTCCGGGCTGAGTTCGGTGAGCTTAGGCGTATCCTCGGCAAGGGCGGTGCCGGCAACAGCGGCAAGCAAGGCGACACCAAGTCCGGCGGCCACAATGGTATTCGATGTCATCTGCCCCTCCTCGCCCGACAGGACGTGACTTCAATTTATGCTAGGATCGAGGCCGAAGCCACGCAATTTGCGAGGACGGCATTCTGGAGAACGACATGATGCGACGCCGCGATATTTTCGGCTTGAGCCTTGCCGGATCCGCCGGCCTTTTCGGGCTGCGCCCCGTCAAGGCAGCGGCCGTGGAAGAGGAAAGGCAGAAGGTCGCCTATCACCTCAGCGACCTCGACAAGGTCGGGTTCGTTTTGGGCAATATCAAGAACCATTATGAGGGCACCGGCGGCAAGGTCGACATCGTGCTGGTCGTGCATGGCCCGGCACTCGCCGCTTTCAAGTCGAAGAGCGCATCAGCTGCCATTTCCAGCCGTTTTTCCGGCCTGGTCCGCGACGGGCTGACCTCACATGCTTGCGCCAACACCATGCATGGCATGGATGTTGCGCTCACCGATCTGCTCGACGGCTTTCATGCCGCCGAGACCGGCGGTGTCGTCAAGCTCGCCGAATTGCAGCGCCAGGGCTACGCCTATTTGCGGCCCTGAACCGCTACTGACTTGAACATGAGGGCGGCGAAGCCCTACGAAGGGTGGGAGAGTCCCGGAGGAATAGACGTGCCATCCACCATAACCGCCATTGTCACCCCCACCCTGGTCATCCCCGACCTCGCCGGCAAGGCGGTGCTGATCACCGGCGCTTCGACCGGCATCGGGGCGGCACTTGCACTGGCCTACGCCGCGCAGAAATGCCGCGTCGCACTGCATTACAATTCCAGTCGGGCAGCTGCCGAAAACCTGGCCGGGACCATCCGCAACGGAGGCGGCGAGGTATTCCTGATCCAGGGCGATTTCTCGATCTCCGCCGATGTCGAGCGCGTCGTCGAGGACAGCGCGCAACACTTCGGCCGGCTCGATGGCCTGGTCAACAATGCCGGCGGCATGCTTGGGCGCGTACCCTATGCCGAGCAAACCGAGGCGCATTACGACGCGGTGATGGACCTCAACGCCCGCTCCGTGCTGACCGCCTCGCGCAAGGCGATGCCATGGCTGAAGCGCCAGGGCGGCTTCATCGTCAACACCTCGTCGATTGCGGCGCGCAATGGCGCCGGCGGCGGCGCCGGCCTTTATGGCTCGGCCAAGGCCTTCGTCTCCAATGTGACCCGCGGCATGGCCAAGGAACTGATCGGCTTCAACATCCGCGTCAACGCGGTGGCACCGGGCACCATCGCGACGCCTTTCCATGAGCGCTATTCGACCGAGGAGCAGATGAAGGGCATGGTCGCTACTATTCCGCAGGGCCGCGCCGGCACGCCCGAGGACTGCGTCGGCGCCTATCTGTTCCTCTCGTCCGCTCTGTTGAGCGGTTACATCACCGGCCAGGTGATCGAGGTGAATGGTGGCCAGTTGATGCCGTGAGCGGCGACCTGCATACTTGCCGCGGAAGCCAACGGAGAAAACGGCAATGTACGGTCTGATCGGCAAGATGCGAGCGACACGCGGCCAGCGCGACTCAATGATGGATGTCCTGCTTGCCAGCACCGGCGCCATGCCTGGCTGCCTGAGCTACATCATCGCCACCGATCCGGCCGATGCCGACGCGATCTGGGTGACCGAAGTGTGGATCGACCAGGCAAGCCACAAGGCTTCGCTGCAACTGCCGGAAGTCCAGGCGGCGATTGCCAAGGCGCGGCCGATCATCGCCGGCTTCGAATTCCAGGTCGAGACCCGGCCAGTAGGCGGCTTCGGCCTGCCGGCCGTCAAAACCGGCTGACGCATTTTCACCGCCGCGGGGGTTCGCATCTCCCCGCTTCGGGGCTAAGACCGAAAAATGGATTTCCTGCCAGACCAGCCGACCGTCGAACGCATGGCGCGGGTGCCCAAAGTCTGGCAGTGGCTGGCACTGCTGATCTTCTCGATCCTGTTTGCCGGCGCGCTTGAATTCGGCGCCTTGCCGGCAGCGCTGCTGATCGGACCGATGCTGGCGGCGATCCTGGCCGGCACCAACGGCGCCACGGTGCGCGTGCCGCGCCCTTTGTTCGGCGCCGCCCAGGCGATCGTTGGCTGCCTTGTCGCCGCTTCGATCTCCCCTGACATCTTTCCGGTCTTCTACAAGGAATGGCCGCTGTTCCTCGGCACCGTGGTGGCGACCGTTGCGGCGTCCAGCCTGCTCGGCTGGCTGATCAGCCGCTGGCGCATCCTGCCCGGCACCACCGCCGTCTGGGGCTCATCGCCGGGCGCGGCCACCGCCATGGTGCTGATGGCAGGCGCCTTCGGCGCCGATCAGCGCCTCGTCGCCTTCATGCAATATCTGCGCGTCATCTTCGTCTCGGTGACTGCCGCACTTGTTGCAAAGATGTGGGTCGACACATCAGGCATCGAGGTCCCGGCCGTCATCTGGTTCCCGCCGATCGATCCAACAGCCTTTGCCGGGACACTTGGCGTGGCGCTCGTCGGCAGCCTCATCGGAAAGCTGCTCAGGCTGCCGTCACCCTTCTTCCTCGGCACCTTCATTTTCGGCACTGCTGTGCATCTCGGACTAGGCGTGCCGATGCAGTTGCCGCCTTGGCTGCTTGCCCTCGGCTATACGATGATCGGCTGGACCATCGGCCTGAATTTCACCAGGGCAATTCTGCAGCACGCGACGCGGGCGCTGCCGCAGATCGTCGGTTCGATCATCATCCTCATCGCCTTCTGCGGCGGTCTCGGCTTCATGATCAGTCATGTGCTCGGCATCGATCCGCTGACCGCCTATCTGGCGACCAGCCCCGGCGGCATGGACAGCGTCGCCATCATCGCCGCCGCCGCACAGCACGTCGACATCTCCTTCGTCATGGCGCTGCAATCGGCCCGCTTCCTCGTCGTGCTGCTGGTCGGACCGAGCGTGGCGCGGCTGGTGGCGCGAAGTCTGAGGGAATAGAGGGTAATTTGCGGCTCCAGAAAGACCTGCGGCGCTGTCACCTAAATGGATCAGGCGCGACGCAATCTGCTCGCGGCCGCTGAAGGACCAGCCCAAGTCGCACAGGACTGCGTCGTTAGGTATAGGAAACGCCAGTCGTTCGGCCCCACTTGCCTCTCTTTGGCTGCTCCTGTATGAAAACCGCCATGATCAACCGCGCCACCTCCGTCGCTTCCCGTCAGACCGGCTTTGCTGGCGAGACCGTGCGCGCGCTTGCTTCCGCTCTGCTGCTTCTCGGCCTTATCGGCGATCGCCGGGTTCGCTGAAGGAGCGCCCGGCGGTCGAACCGCCGCTCACGCGCATGCTCCTTGGCCAGTCTCAAAATTGGCAAGTCACATCAAACGAATGAACATCTGGTAAAGGCGCCGCTCGGCACCAAATCCGCCTGAAGGCGGATCCCGCGAGCCGCCGGGAGAGACGACAATGAACGCACGAGAAGAGATCCGCGCAGACAGCGGGGAGATGGGCAAGGATGCAGCCCGGGGCATGCCGGAGGCAGCCCGGAAATACCAACCCTACCCGACGGTCGGTCTCACCGACCGCATTTGGCCTTCGAAGGTCATCGACAAGGCGCCGATCTGGTGCTCGGTCGACCTGCGCGACGGCAACCAGGCGCTGATCGACCCGATGGGCCACGAGCGCAAGGCGCGCATGTTCGCCCTGCTCCTCGACATGGGCTTCAAAGAGATCGAGATCGGCTTCCCGTCCGCCTCGCAGACCGATTTCGATTTCGCCCGCTGGTGCATCGAAGAGGGCAATGTCTCAGCCGATGTCTCGCTGCAGGTACTGGTGCAGTGCCGGCCGGAACTGATCACCCGCACCTTCGAGGCGCTGCAGGGCGCCACCAACCCGATAGTGCATTTCTATAATTCGACCAGCGAATTGCAGCGCCGCGTCGTCTTCGAGAAGGACGTTGCCGGCATCAGGCGGATCGCCACCGATGCGGCCAAGATGATCACCGACATGGCGGCGAAGGCCGGCGGCGGTTATCGTTTTGAATATTCGCCGGAGAGCTTTACCGGCACCGAGCTTGAAGTGGCGCTGGAAATCTGCAACGCCGTCACCGAAATCGTGAAGCCGACGGCGGAAAACAAGCTGATCATCAACCTGCCGTCCACGGTCGAGATGTCGACACCCAACATCTATGCCGATCGCATCGAATGGATGTGCCGCAATCTCGACAACCGCGAGAACCTGCTCATTTCGTTGCATCCGCACAACGACCGCGGCACCGGCGTTGCCACCACCGAACTCGGTCTGATGGCGGGCGCGGACCGCGTCGAAGGCACGCTGTTCGGCAATGGCGAGCGCACCGGCAATGTCGACATCGTCACGCTGGCGCTCAACATGTACACGCAAGGCGTCGATCCCGAGCTCGACTGCTCCGACATCAATCGGATGAAGGACGTCTATGAATATTCGAACCAGTTGAAGATCCCCGAGCGCCATCCCTATGTCGGCGAGCTCGTCTATACGGCCTTTTCCGGCTCGCACCAGGATGCCATCAACAAGGGCATGAAGGCGTTGCGCAAGGCCAACACGCCGTACTGGGAAGTGCCTTATCTGCCGATCGATCCCGCCGATGTCGGGCGCAATTACGAGGCGATCATCCGGATCAACTCGCAGTCCGGCAAGGGCGGCATCGCCTATGTGCTGCAGGCGGACTACGGCCTCAACCTGCCGCGCAACCTGCAGATCGAGTTCAGTCAAGCGATCCAGGCGATCACCGACGCCGAAGGCAAGGAGGTGCCGGCCAAGCGCATCTATGAGCGCTTTCTCGACACCTATGTCGATCAGCCCGGCGCGCGGCTGAAGTTCCTCGACCACCACACCTATCCGGACCTTGAGACCAAGGGCCGGCGTGCTGTGGAGGCGATCATCCTCGACAGGGGCAAGGAGGTGACGATTTCAGGCTCCGGAACCGGCCCGATTGACGGCTTTGTCGACGCGCTGTCGCGCCATGTCGGCGTGCCGATGTCGGTGCTCGACTATTCGGAGCACTCCATGCAGCGCGGCTCGAATGCCTCGGCCATCTCCTATGTCGAGATGGAGCATCCGGGCGGCAAGCTGTTCGGCGCCGGCATCAACACCAACATCGTGGCCGCTTCGCTGGAAGCCGTGGTTTCCGCCGCCAATCGCATTGTCGGCCGAAAGGTCGAGTAGAGCAATTCCAGGAAAAGTGTGTAGCGGTTTTCCGTCCGGAATTGCGTAAAAACAAATACTTAGAGCCGTTCGTCGGTTCTACCAAAGATGAACCGCTCTAGACAAGCTGTCGAAAGCTAACAGCGCTGGAGCAAGATGAACCCACATGGTATCTTCTTGCTCTGGCCTTCGCGCCATTAACCACCGGAAAATTATCCGGTGGGGTACGCGATCGCATAATGGATGCATGCTTGTATGGCAGTGCAGGCTCTATATGATTGCGTCTCAACCTGTGCCGACTTCGAAAGGATCGACACTTGCAGCATGCCACGCCTGCCGCCCCCGCAGTGCGCGAGACGTTGGAGCGATTGCTAGCCAGCGAAACGTTCGGGAGATCCGAACGAGCGCGTAAGCTGCTTCGCTATCTGGTCGAGCGCGAGCAGGCAGGCGAAGCCGACAAGCTCAAGGGCTTTTCCATCGCGATGGATGTTTTCGGCAAGGACGGCGATTTCGATCCGTCGACCGACGCCGTGGTCCGGGTGCAGGCGGGCAGGCTGCGCGAGCTTCTGCAGCATTACTTCGCCAACGAGGGCGTTGCCGAGCCGATCCGCATCGCCATTCCGCGTGGCGGCTATGTTCCATCCTATGAACTCAACGCGATCCGCCTGCCGGCCGAGCCGGCGCCGAAGGAACACACCGAGGCGGCTGCCACCTTGTCGGGATCGCTCGAAGAACCCCGCATGGCCGCACCTGCCGTATCGTTGATGTCCCCTGTCGTTCGCGAGCCGGCGCCGTCGCTGCTGCGCCATCTCCAGTTCTTCTGGTTGGCGATCGCTCTGGTCATCGCCATGCTGGCCGTGCTGATCCTTCGCCAGGGAAGCGGCGCATTGCTGGCGGGAAGCGATGCCGCGTCGACGATCGAAAACGCGGTGGCAACCGGCAGCATTGCGCCATGGGCTCCGATTGAAAGCCTTCCGCTCGTCTACATTGCGGTGAAAACCAACAGCGCCGAGGCTGCCCGCGTCGCGGCATCGCTGCGCGCCGGCCTCAGCGGCTTCGACACGGTCAACTTCATCGGTCGGGACGCCGACGGCCCGCCCGATCCGGTCACCGATGCAATCAGCTTCGTATTCGACGTCTTGCCGGGACCAACGGCGGGCGATGTCACTCTGGAGCTTCAAAGCGTGGCGACCGGACGGGTCCTGCTGTCACGCAACTTGACTGCCGCCGACAGCACACCCTCCACCGTCGAGGATAGTGTCGCCGGCATTTTGAGTTCGGCCGTTCCCGCCTCTGGCACGATCTACAACTACATCGAACAGAGCGGCCTTCAGACCGGCCTGACGGAATGTCTGCTGCTCAACGACAAATACTATCTCGATCAGGGCGCCAAAACCCATGAGGCTGCCTATCGCTGTCTCGAAAACCTGATCAACCGGGATGCGAAATCGTCACTCGTCTATTCGGAGCTCGCGACCCTGCATCTCGAGGCGGCCACAGATCACTACGCCTATCCGGCCGGCGCAACGATTGAACAGGCGATGTCGCTTGCCCGTCGCGCCGTGCAGATGGGGCCGACCAGTCCCTATGCCCACCGTGCCTATGGCTATCTCAATTCCCGCCTCGGCAATTCGGAGGAATCGATCCGCTGGATGCACAAGGCCTACGAACTCAACCCTTACGACCTCAGCATGGCGGCAGCTTACGCCTATGGGCTGATTTTTGCCGGCAGGTATAGGGAGGGAACACCGATCCTAGCTCATGCCGCCGAAACTTCCAGCGCCCATCCGACCTGGTGGGACTACGGGCTTTTCGTCGGGCAGTTCATGGCGGGCGATATGAATAAGGCCGCGCTTGCCAGTGATGCGTTGCAAGCGACGCCCACGAAATCGCACTATCTGGCTGCGCGGCTGATCGGCGCGAAGGCAACCGGCCGCAATCAACTGGCGCACGAACTCGCGGACGAGATGACTGTCAAATTCCCGAAATTCGCTGCAGATCCGCGCGCAACCTTTGTCGAGCGGAGATACCCCGCCGATCTGATCGACCGGCTGGTCGAGGCCTTGCGTGCCGCCGGGCTCGGCAATGCTAGCTAGCGCTTCTAACGCACGGCTGATCGCGGAAATCTTACTGGCCATCGGCTTGGACAAGGCGCAGTCGAGCCACAATCTGGAATCTCGCGTCCTGTTTGATATTGCAATAAAACCATAAAATTCATGATTTCATCCCTTTACGCTGCCGAACAGGGCGCCGGCCCGAAGACGGTTGTCTTCCTGCATGGCTTCGGCGGTTGTCACGGCGACTGGCAGGAGGTGATTTCGACACTGGCACTTGGTTCACGGACGCTGGCCTATGATCTTCCGGGCCATGGGCTATCCCTCGATTTCCCGGGTGGTGGCCCGGCCAAGGCGGCCGCTCGGGCCGTTCTTGCAGACCTCGCCGCACGCAGAATTAGGAGGGTGCATCTCGTCGGCCATTCGATGGGCGGTGCGGCGGCAGTGCTGATGGCATTGGCCGAGCCCGAAAGGATAGCCTCG
Source organism: Mesorhizobium sp. f-mel (assembly GCF_053850215.1). Taxonomy (NCBI): domain Bacteria; kingdom Pseudomonadati; phylum Pseudomonadota; class Alphaproteobacteria; order Hyphomicrobiales; family Phyllobacteriaceae; genus Mesorhizobium; species Mesorhizobium sp. f-mel. The sequence continues at coordinate 19,863 of NZ_JBSPTO010000029.1, read as the reverse complement.
CTGACGCTTCTGGCGCCGGGCGGTTTTGGGACTGAGATCAACGGGCCGCTGTTGCGCCGTTACGCCGCCGCTGCCGGCAAGAGTGAAATTCGCGCCTGCCTGGCCGCCATGTCCGGACCGCAAAGCCTGCCCTCGGAGCGCATCGTGGATATGCTTGGCGAAATGCGTGCGCGTCTCGGCCAGTTGCAGAAACTTGTCGAGATCGCGGCCTCTATGACCAGGGGTGATCGGCAGGGCGTCATCTCGCGCGAACGGCTCGAAACACTTGATATGCCGGTGATGGTGGTTTGGGGGATAGATGACGCGGTGCTGCCCTTCACACAGGCCGATAGTCTGCCGGCGCATTTCCACCTGCACCACGTATTGGAGGCCGGCCATATGCTGGTCGAGGAAGCGCCCGGTCTTATCGCCGAGATCGTCCGCCGCAACATGAAACGCCGCAGCAGGCCGCGTCGTCCAAAATCCGCCGCCGCGGCGGATCGATCCCTGCCTGCCAAAGACTGATGGTGCGGCTTCGGGCTGGCCTTTTGGTCTGGTAAGCCGCTTAACGGCTTATCGATCTCGCAAGTGCATTTTGCCAACGGCTGTGTTAATTCGGTGTTAACCAAACCCGCGAGGCAACGCCGATGAAGGATGCAGGCGAGAACATCACCCAGATCGATCAGTCGCGAAAACTGTCCGACGCCATACGCGACGTGAAAAACGCCTTCGCCGACCGCGACGACGTCGTAGTCGACATGCGCGAGGCGCATCGCATGCGGCTCGATTTGCTTGCCGCCGAACTCGCGCCCATCTTCGCCGACGTGCCCGCCGACATGGACAATTTCGACTTCGCCGTCTCGTCCGGGCTGCAGCCGCGCCTATGGATCGACGCCGTCAGCCATGTCGCCATGGGGCGCGACCGCCGCACCTATCGCTTCCTCAAGGACACACGCATCGGCCGGGTGGTGCTCGCCGAATCAACCGAGATGAAACCGGTTGCCGATCAGGTGACGCGCTACGTCGCGGAGCGCGTCGTCGAACGCCAGCGAATGATGGAAGGCGGGGTCGAGCAGGCTGTCGCCAGCCTGAAACGTGCCTTGGTCCCGGAAGCCGAGCCGCCACTGCGATCCGTGCGGCGCGGCAAGGGTTGGTCGGCGTTTCTCTCCGGTCTTGGCCTGATCGCCGCCGGCGCCCTGGTCGGGCTGGCTGTATCGATCGTGTTGTTCTGGGACCGCCTTGTTGCGATGGGACTGGTTTTTAGACCATGACCCTGAACCGAAGGTCCGCGTAGCGAATAGTGGAATCCGGTTTTCGGAAAAGCTCATGGTCAAACAAGAAGATAGAACCCCATCCCGATTCCATCGGGATGGAATAGGCTCTAGGCCATAGCGTCCGCGCCAAGCTCCAGAATCTCCAGATCGGAAGGCGGGATGGCCGGGCCGGTCAGGCCACGTCGCGTCAGCCTGATCCGCCAATTGTCCTTGTCGCCATCGATCTCCAACAGATTATATTGCGCCGCCGGACGCCTGCCGCCTGGCGCCTGCCCTGCAGCGGCGACGCCGACCACCGGAATTTTGGCGCCGCGCCCTTTGATGGAGAACAGCGTCGGCTCGTGCGAATGGCCGTGCAGCACAAGCTCGGCCCCGTGCCGCTGAACGACCTTGTGGAAGCGGGCAATGCCGAACAGCCGCTTGGGCTGCGAAACGGCGCCGCGCACTGGCGGATGGTGGATCATGATCACCCGGAACAGTCCGAGCTTGGCCGTAGCATCGAGCACTTCGCGCAGCCTTTCCGCCTGGTCTTCCAGAAAGAAGCCGTTGGCCATGAACGGAGCCGTGGCTCGCGCCGTCGTCACACCGATCAGCGCGACGTTGCGACGCACGCGCAGATACGGAAAGGCGTCGCGATCGATCGGCGTATTGATGCCGTCGCCGGTCATCCATGCCGTCCACGACCGGCAGGCCTTGTCGAAGGCGCCAGGCACATAGGCGTCGTGGTTTCCTGGAACAACCGACACATCATCGGGAGAACCCAGCGTCTCCAGCCAGTGCTTGCCCATCTCGATCTCGCCGTCGAGCGCCAGATTGACCAGATCACCGGTGACAGCAAGGTGATCCGGTGCGCTCGCCTTGATATCGGCGACGATCGTGTCGATGACGGCATCGCGCATGTGGCGGCGGCGATTGCGCTGCCAGTTGACGTAACCGACCACCCGCTTGGAGGCGAGATCGCGATAGGTTACACCGGGAAGCGGTCCCAGATGGATATCGGAAATATGCGCGAGCCTGAACATCCCCTCTTCATAAGCGACGCGCGCGCTGCTTTCCACCCACGGTTTCGTGGGTGATGACGCAGCCCGATCTGGAACAAGTTTTCCGCCAGGCCGGCTGGCCGGGTCTCAGGGCAAGGCTGTTTCATCTGTATTTCGTGCTGCGGCGGCCGATGACGCTCGGGGTGCGCGGCTTGATCCACGACCGCACGTCCAATTCCGTGTTCCTCATTCGCCACACCTATGTACCGGGCTGGCAGCTTCCCGGCGGTGGCGTCGAGCTGGGCGAGACGATGATCGAGGCGCTGGCGCGCGAGCTCTCCGAGGAGGGCAATATTGCATTGACCGCGCCGCCGGTGCTGAAATCGATGCATTTCAACCGTCGGGCCAGCCGCCGCGACCATGTCGGGCTCTATTTGGTCGAGCAGTTCAATCAGACGGCGCCGAAGCTGCCGGACCGCGAGATCGCCGCAGCTGGTTTCTTTCCTCTCGACCGCCTGCCGGAGGCAACGACGCCGGCCACACTGCGACGGATTGCCGAGATTTTTGGCGGCGCGGCGGCGTCGCCCTACTGGTAGGTCACGCCGCCTTCCTGAACCGATTGCGATCATGCGGCGCCGCGTAGTCCAGTTCCGGCCCGACCGGCACGATGTGCGTCGGGTTGATCGCTTCGTGGCTGCCGTAATAGTGCGCCTTGATGTGGTGCAGGCTCACCGTGCCTGCGACCCCTGGGACCTGATAGAGGTCGCGCAGATAGTTCGACAGGTTCGGATAATCGGCGATGCGGCGCAGGTTGCACTTGAAATGGCCGACATAGACCGGGTCGAAGCGGACCAGCGTGGTGAACAGCCGCCAATCGGCCTCGGTGATGCGGTCACCGACGAGATAACGCTGGCGAGATAAGCGATCCTCGAGTTGGTCGAGCGCCGAGAACAGTTCGCCAAACGCTTTCTCATAGGCCGTTTGCGTGGTGGCGAAGCCGGCGCGGTAGACGCCGTTGTTGACTGAGGGATAGACCAGCGCATTGACCGCGTCGATTTCGCCGCGCAGTGCTTTCGGATAGAAATCGAGGCTGGCATCGCCCCATTTGTCGAAGACTGAATTGAGCATCCGGATGATCTCTGAGGACTCATTGGAGACGATTGTTTGTTCTCGCCTGTCCCACAGAACCGGGACCGTCACGCGGCCGGAATAGGCGTGATCGGCCTTGGTGTAGATCTGATGCAGGAAATCGAAATGGTAGAGCGTGTCACCGGTGGCGCCGTCCTTGGCCAGGAAGGTCCAGCCGTTGGCGCCCATGAAATGATGGACGACCGAGACGGAAATCACGTCCTCGAGCTTCTTCAGTGCTCGAATGATCAGCGTCCGGTGCGCCCAGGGACAGGCAAGCGAGACATAGAGGTGGTAGCGGCCCGGCTCGGCCTTGAAGCCGCGCTTGCGGCCTTCGGCCGGCGTACCGTCAACCGTGACCCAGTCGCGCCATTGCGACTGCGCCCGCACGAACTCGCCGTCGCTGCCCTTGGTGTCGTACCCGCTGTCCTGCCATTTGCCGCCGACCAGCAATCCCATGCGATGTCCTTTCGTCTTTCGTAGGGATGTAGGCACAAACCAACGATGCGGAAATCGCCAGGCGTTGAACAGTTCGTCAATCGCCAGGGCGGCAACCGAAGGGCGGCAAGCAAACGGCCGATTGCAGTGGCTGAAGATTGGTGCTAGCGGAAAATCCGCATGTTCGACTTCGCTTTGATCCGGTTCGACCGACGACGAAAGGGCGCCCGCGCTTGATGAAGCGCTGATTGGCGAACGCTGCCGTTTGCAGCAAACCTTTTCCCGTATACCGGAACGCAAAGACCATGAGCCTTGCCGACGTGAAATACCTGCCGGAAAATCCGGCGCATGACCCCGAAATCGAAGCCATAAACGACGAAGCCTTCGGGCCGGGCCGTTTCGTGCTGGGCGCCTACAAGATCCGTGAGGGCGGCCCGCACGAACGCGCCCTGTCCTTCGTGGCCGTCGATGGCGATATCGTTGTCGCTTCGGTGCGCATGACGCGCATCGCGGCCGGCGCCGGTCGCGCGCTGATGCTCGGACCGCTTGCCGTGCGGCCGGCCTTCAAGAATCTCGGTATCGGCCGCCGGCTGGTGGCAATCGCGCTGGAGGCCGCCGCCAAGGCCGGCACGCCGGCCGTGATGCTTGTCGGCGACGAGCCCTATTACGGCCCGCTCGGCTTCAAGAGAATCCCGCGTGGGCAAATCTCCATGCCGCGCCCGGTCGATCTCGACCGGCTTTTGTCGCACGAGATCGTGCCGGGCGCGGTGGCAAGGCTGGTGGGGGAGGTTTGCCACGCCGATCAGGCAAGGATTGCCGCGAACGTCGCCGCGATGGCGTGACCATCCGGATGCGGTTGCGCCGTCCTGTCGGGCTTCGTAGCATGTGGCCGATGGTGCATGTCGCCCAAAAGTGCGCAGCGGTTTTGGGGTAACGACATGCTTAAAAACAGAGATTTAAAGCGCGTCGATTGAATCCGTTCAACGCGACGCGCTTTAGATAACGCGAGCGCTTTAGGTGGGGGACGCCGACATGAACCCGAACGGCCAGATTGCGATCGTCACCGGCGGCGGCTCCGGCCTCGGCGAAGCGACGGCACGTGCACTGGCCGCGAAGGGCGCGGACGTTGCCATCCTCGACCTCGGCATCGAGCGTGCGGCGAAGATTGCGGCCGATATCGGCGGCATCGCCATCCAATGCGACGTAAGCAGCGCCGACGGCGGTGCTGCTTCAGTGGCGGAAGTGGTAAAAAAGTTCGGCGAACCCCGTATCCTGGTCAATTGCGCCGGCATCGCCATCGGCATGAAAACGATCGGCAAGGACGGCCCGCACCCGCTCGATCAGTACCGCAAGGTGATCGAGGTCAATTTGATCGGCACCTTCAACATGATCCGCCTCGTCGCCGACCGGGCCGCGAAACTTGAGCCGCTGGAGGGCGGCGAGCGCGGCGTCATCGTCAACACGGCATCGGTCGCCGCCTATGACGGTCAAATTGGCCAGGCGGCCTACTCAGCCTCCAAGGGCGGCGTCGTCGGCATGACGCTGCCGGTGGCGCGCGACCTTGCCCGGTCGGGCATTCGCGTCTGCACCATCGCGCCCGGCATCTTCAAGACACCGATGATGGCCGGCATGCCGCAAGAGGTGCAGGATTCGCTTGGCGCTGCGGTACCCTTCCCGTCCCGTCTCGGCGAGCCTTCCGAATATGCAGCCCTTGTGCTGCACATCATCGAAAACCAGATGCTCAACGGCGAGACCATCCGCCTCGATGGCGCCATCCGCATGGCGCCGAAGTAGCCGTCCATGAGTGCCTAAGTCGCCCCGCAGGCGAAGACCGGCCCGCTCGCCGGCCTGACGGTGATCGAGATGGCCGGGATTGGACCGGTGCCGTTAGCCGGCCTGATGCTGTCGGAGATGGGAGCCGAGGTGCTGCGCATCGAGCGGGCTGGGTCGACCCGGCCGTTTCTGACGCTACCGGATGAATACGACATCGACCGTCACGGCCGCTCCATCCTGCGGATTGACCTGAAGCACTGGGAAGGCGCCGAACTGGTGCTGCGCCTTGCCGAAAAGGCCGACATGCTGAGCGAAGGGATTCGTCACGATATCATGGAGCAGCTTGGTCTTGGGCCGGACGCGGTACTGGCACGCAACTCGGCGCTGATCTACGGCCGCACGACGGGATTCGGCCATAACGGACCGCTATCGGATCGTGCCGGCCACGACATCACCTACCTCGCCTATTCGGGTGTGCTGCACGCCAGCGGCCAGGAAGGAGGCCGGCCAGTCCCACCGCTCAACCTCGTCGCCGACTATGGCGGCGGCGCCGTGATGCTGGTTGCCGGCGCACTGGCCGCCCTGTTTGAGCGTTCGCGCTCCGGCAGGGGCCAGGTGATCGACGCCGCGATGACCGAGGGCGCTTCGATGCTGACGACACCTGTGCACGCCTTGATGGCAGCGGGCCTGTGGAGTGACATGCGCGGCGCGAACCTGCTCGATTCCGGCGCCTTCTACGATACCTATGAGACGGCGGACGCACGCCACGTCGCCGTCGGCTGCTTTGAACCCCGGTTCTTCGCCGAATTCGCAAGACTGCTGCCGCTCGACGAACGTTTTGTACGCGGCCAATACGACAGGACATTGTGGCCGCAGATGCGCGCCGCCATTGTCGATCGAGTCGGGCAGAAGACACGGGACGACTGGGACCGTGCTGCGACCGATGCTTGTGTTGCACCGGTCCTGTCGCTGCGGGAAGCCAGGGAACATCCCCACAATCGCGCTCGCAACGCCTTTGTGACGTCTGGTGCGCTTGAGCGCCCCGCCCCGGCGCCGCGTTTTTCGCGCTCCCGGCCGACGCTTGCCGCTATGCCGGCCGATCACGATTGTCAGGCGGCGACCGTGCTGGCACGCTTCGGCCTTCCCGAAATCGAAACTGAAGCCCTTGTCAAATCCGGTGTGATAGGTTGATAACCAGAGACTAAACATCAGCTTAAGACGGTGTGGATTTTGGCCGACCGAAGGAAGGACGTGATCCGCGAGACCGACGCCGAATCGATCAGGCTGGCAAAGACGCTGATCCGCAGTGCCCGTTTCGGCGCGCTGGCGGTGATCGAACCCGGGACCGGTTCGCCGCTGGCCAGCAGGGTTGGCGTCGCCACCGATCTCGACGGCACGCCGCTGATCCTTGTATCGATGCTGTCCGCCCATACCGGTGCAATCCTTGCCGACCCGCGCTGTTCGCTGCTTGTCGGCGAGCCCGGCAAGGGCGACCCGCTGGCGCACCCGCGGTTGACCCTCGTCTGTCGGGCAGCACGGCTTGAGCGTGGATCCGGCGAGCACGCCCGCGCCGACCGGCGCTATCTCAACCGCAACCCCAAGGCGAAGCTCTATGCCGGTCTTGGCGACTTCTCGATCTTCCGCCTCGAGCCAGAGCGCGCCAGTCTCAACGGCGGCTTTGGCAAGGCCTACCTGCTCGAACGCGCCGATCTGGTCACGACCGCACCGATCGTCGAAGAGCTTGCCGCTGGCGAACAATCCGCCCTCGACCACATGAATGCCGACCATAGCGACGCAATCGCCGTCTACGCGCGCCACTTCGCCAAGGCGGTGGGCGACGGCTGGGTCGTCACCGGCTTCGACGCCGACGGCATGGACCTGGCGCTGGGCGACGATGTCTGCCGGGTGTTCTTTCCCGAGCCATTGAGGACGGCGCGAGAGCTCAGGCATGTTCTGGTCGACATGGCAAAAACCGGCCGAGTGGCGGATTAAACACAGTCCGACAGTTAATCGCGTCGGGCCGAAAGCAAGTCTTGAGGTTTGAGCGAGATGTTCTACGCTTTCCCGGTAGCGTTGAATTTCCAGCGCACATTCGCGAGTGAGCCTATGGAATCAGACGCTATTGCCCCCATAGCGCCGGATGAGCAGGAAGGCATGGGGGATCGATGGTCTCGAAAAAGCTAATTGCCAATGCCGAATCAGCGGCTGCGTTTCTGACGCTGATGGGCAACGAGAAACGACTGTTGATCATGAACTATCTGGCCGACGGTGAAATGTCGGTCGGCGCTATCGCCGAGAAGGTTCTGCTCAGCCAATCCGCCCTGTCACAGCATCTGGCCAAACTGCGGGCGCTCGATCTCGTCGAAACCCGGCGCGACCGGCAGATGATCTACTATTCCTGTAAATCCGATGCCGTGCGCGAACTTCTCAACACGCTGGACGGGATTTTCGGCGAGGGTGAGCTATCGCAGATGGCATACCGCCCGCGTCGCTCCGGGACGTAACCGGCCAATGCATGTCGCCCAAAAGCCTGCCCTTGGGTTGACCGAGGGTGCGAAGCGGTTTTGGGATAACGATATCCAATAAATGCAAGAACTGGCCCGGGCACCCTTACCTCGCTTACGATTCTAAGAGCGACTTGCGTCCAGTTGGACGCAGAAAGTACGCTCTAACACTTTGGATCCACGCGTCGTGCTGTCGGAAAGCTCACCATGATCGGGCCGATGCGAGTCAGCTGAGGCAAGCATGCGCCCCATTCGTATCGACGACCCGCAAGACCCGCGCGTCGCCGCTTATCTCGACATCCGCGAGCGCGATCTTGCCGGCCGGCAGGGCCGTTTCGTTGCCGAAGGAAAGGTGGTGCTCGAAATGCTGCTCGGGGCCAAACGCTTTGCGGCCGAATCGGTGCTGGTACTCGAAAATCGGCTGGCAGGCCTCGACGGAACCCTGCGCAAAGCACCCGTGGACCTTCCGGTCTACGTGGCTGCCAGCGAGGTCATGGACAGGATTGCCGGCTTTCACATGCATCGCGGCATATTGGCGATTGGCCGCAAAGGCGCGGCGCAGCCTGCAGAGGCCTTGCTGGATACCCTGCCCGCCCGGGCGTTGATCGTCGTGCTGGTCGGCATCGCCAACCATGACAATATGGGCTCGATCTTTCGCAACGCCGCCGCCTTCCGCGCCGATGCCGTGTTTTTAGACTCGACCTGCTGCGATCCGCTGTACCGCAAGGCGATCCGCGTTTCGGTCGGCGCCGCGCTGAAAGTTCCCTTCGCCTCCTTCACTGAGACCATCGGCTTCACTACAGCGCTCGACCGGCTGGGCTTCGGCCAGTTCGCTTTGTCGCCGCGCGGGCGAACCGGCATCCGCGATACAAAAAGGACTGAACGGCTGGCGCTCTATCTCGGCACCGAAGGCGAAGGCCTGCCCGAAAGCCTGCTCGCCCGTCTGCGGACGGTGCGGATCGATATGGCAGAAGGCTTCGACAGCCTGAATGTCGCCGCCGCGTCAGCCATCGCCTTACATCATTTTTCGGCAAGCAGCACCTGAGCCGCAGAGACAGCATCACTGCCTGGGTTCAATGCGTCGATTCGGCCTTCTGCAGCGCCCGCACGCGATCGGCAAGGCTGCGTTCGCCGCTTCCCGGTTGGTTGGGTGCCGCAAGAACCTTTGCGAGCGGCGACTCCGGCCCGTCGAGCTTCGCCGTCAGGGCGACGACTTGCGCCGCCAGGTCGCTCATCTGCTCACGCAATGCAGCGCTGGCGCGGCGCGCATCGTCGCCGTCTTCGGATTTGGATGCCTCGAAGGCGGCAAGCTCCGTTTTCAGTTTCTTGTTCTCGCGGGCCAGTTCCGTCAGCCTCGCCTCCAACCGCTCTCGGTCGCTGTCGAGCTTGGCGATGGCGTTTTGGATGTCGTCGTCGTCCTTGACGGCCGCATCGCCCTGACTACCTTGCACTCCGACGAGACGCACCGCCGAGGCGTTTTCCACGCTTTCGCTTTTCGACTTTTGGCGAAGCCGCGCGATTTCCTTTTCGCGGCGGTCAAGCTTGTCCTCGCGATCGGCAAGCGTGGCGAGCAGGCGCTCGACCTTCTTGTCCAGTTCGCCGGTCCTTTTCTTCTCGGCCTTCAACGCGTCTCGTGCGGCCTTGCTCTCGGCCGCGCTCTCCTGTTGGCGCCTGTCCGCCTCCTTGCGCTGGCCACGCAGCACCGAAATGTCGTCGGCCAGCTTTTGCAGTTCGGACTCGCGCGCCACAAGTTCGATCTGACGGCTGCTGGAAGAAAAGCTGGCGTCGTCATACATATGCTCCAGTTTTTTCAGCTCGAGCACACGCTTTGCCAGGGCATGTTCGGTTTGAGCAAGCCGATCCGACAAAAGCTGCAGCTGGTCGTCGCGCTGTCGAAGGTCTTCGCCCTTGGCCTCGAGTTCGGAAAGGGCCTGTTTCTTGTCCTTCCGCTCGAGCGCCAGCTCCTTCAGGGCCTCGCGGCCGCGGCTGATCTCGACAAGCTGTTCGGCCGCCTTTTCGCGCAACGACTTGACGCTCATTTCGAGCCGGCGCGTCGACATGGCGAACTCGGCGCGGATGCGATCCTTCTCCGCCTGAATCTCGGCCAGCGTCAGCGGCATTGAGCCCTCGACGCGTTTGCGCGTCAGCATCACGGCCCGCCGCCAGATGGCCGGGGCAATCATCAGCGCCACAAAGCCGGCGCAGAGAAAGCCGAGGACAAAGAACAGAACCGACTGAACCAAGGTGACTATCCGTTATGGACCGTTAGGGACTGTGCCACGTTCGCATGACGGAATTCCAGTGCTGCGGCAAGGGTCTGCCGCAGCACTGTTCAAGTCTTCGACCCTGGAACCAATCGGGATGACGAGGCAACCGCCTGCTCAGAACGGATTCCAGGTGGCACGCTGGGTAAGCTTGAGATAACCGAGATTGACGCCAAGCCGGGCGCCGACGCCGGTACGGATCGGCACCAGCAGCACATTGTTGTTCTTCATCACGTTGAAGCCGACGCCAGCCACGAGATAGGCGGAGCCGGCAACGCCGCCGAAACGATTGTAGAGGCTGTTCACATCGTCGAGATTGTAGACCAGCATCATTACCCGCGAGCCCTCGCCGCCAAAATCCCAGCCGAGCGACGGGCCCTGCCAGAACACTTTGTGATCGCCGGCATTCTTGGTGTAGAGCGTGCCTTCGCCATAGGTCAGGCCACCGATCAGCGCGCCCGAGCCCTCCTCGCCAAGCAAATAGCCATTAGGCAGGCCGTAGGAGGCGAAAATCTTCTCGACGACGGTGGCGAGCCCGCCCGATGTTGCGCCGAAGAATTTATGCCCGGAATCGACGATCTCCTGAGCGGTGTATTCCTGGGCCCGCGAAGGCGAGGTTGAAAAGACGACGACAAGGCCCATCAGAGCGATCGCCATTGAGGTGACACGGGAAAAACTCCGGTCAGAGATGACACGGGCAACCCGGTCAGAGACGACACGGAGAAAACTCCGGTCGGTGATGACACGGAAAAAGCTCCGGTCGTAGTATCGGGAAAACATGCTTCCAATCTCCGTCAGGGAGCACTTTCGCCGACGCCTCGCATCCGTGCGGCTCTTTGGCGGCCGCTAAGGATGACTGTTATGGACAAACTATGCCGTAATCCTTTTTCAACCATTAAGCTTTCACATGAAGATGGCGGTTAGAAGGCTGGTTTCGAGCCGGATTCGCGTCGCCCGCGCAGTATCCGCACCCTGCGTGAACACACCATTTTCGATAACGGCAATTCCGGATTTGTTGCTGCACGCTCAGGCGCTGTGTATTCAGTAGGCCTTGGGAGAGAGCGTGATTCGTGTGGACAGGCGTGACCATTGATCGCCCGGCCATTTTTAGTGAAATTTTGCAGGGACTTTCGCCGATGGCCGAGCTTTTCACCCTTTCCGCACCCGATCTCGCAGCGCTTTTGTGCAGCCGGGTCTGCCACGACATCATTTCGCCGGTCGGCGCCATTAACAACGGGCTTGAGCTGCTCGACGAAGGCGGCGCCGATGAAGACGCCATGAAATTGATTCGCCAGAGCGCCAGAAACGCTTCGGCCCGCCTGCAATTCGCCCGCATCGCCTTCGGCGCAGCCGGTTCTGCCGGCATGATGATCGACACGGGGGACGCCGAGGCCGTTGCGATCGCCTTCTTGAAGAACGAAAAGCCGGAACTGGTCTGGAACGGAACCCGTGCGCTGCTGCCCAAGAACAAGGTGAAGCTGCTGCTCAACCTAATTCTCGTCGCCAACGCAGCCATTCCGCGTGGCGGTAAGCTTACGGTTACGCTTGAAAACCTCGACACAGAACCACGCTTTGCGCTCGCCGCGAGCGGTCCGATGCTGCGCGTGCCGCCCAAATTCCTGGAACTCCATTCCGGCAACAAGCCTGAAGAACCGATCGACGCGCATTCGGTGCAGCCCTACTACACGCTGCTTCTGGCGCGCGAGGCGAACATGACGATATCGATACACGCAACCGCAGAAGAAATCGTGCTATCGGCCGCTTGAAGTTACTAAGGTGAGTGACAAGAATAGACAACTATTTTTAGACAATGTTTACTACGCCTTCACGGATGAATGAAATGAACCTTCCAGGCTAGTTCGACCGAAGCATCGTCAAGAAGTTTCCGTAAAAGCTGGTCTTGCAAAAATTTTATCTATTGGCTTTTCAGCTTCTTTACCGGATTGATCCTACCGTGCCTTTCAGTACCGCGACGCTGCCGGATTGCCGCATGGCACAGAGGGCCCGGAAATGAAACGCTGCATGTTCATCGACGATTCGAGCGTCATCAGGAAGGTCGCAAAGCGCATCCTGGGTGGTTCCGACATGCTGGTCATCGAAGCTGCGCGCGGTTTTGACGCGGTCGAGATGTGCACTGCTGACATGCCGGATATCATCGTCGTCGACGGCGCCTTGCCGGACATGCAGGCGGAGGACGTCATTCGCCGCGTACGCGCCATCGAAAGTCCGATACAGCCCCAGATCCTGATTTCGCTGGTTGAGGTCGACGTCGCTTCGATCATGCGGGCAAAGCGCGCCGGCGCTCAAGGCTATCTGCTGAAGCCGTTCAATCGGCCGCAACTTCTCGAGTGCTTCCGCACCCTGAGAATTGCAGCCTGATTCGCCGACCCCTGGCACATGGCCCCGGAGGTCGGCGCTCTAATGTCTGCGCTACAATCGCAAAAGTCCGGCCGAAGCCGGATTTTGTCGGAAAATCGATCGGATCGGCGTCGTCAGCTCAGGCGCTGACGCGGATATCTTCCGGCTCGCGCAGCACATAGCCGCGACCCCAAACCGTCTCGATGTAGTTCTGGCCGCCGGAAGCGGCGTCGAGCTTCTTGCGCAGCTTGCAGATGAAGACGTCGATGATCTTCAGTTCCGGTTCGTCCATGCCGCCGTAAAGGTGGTTGAGGAACATTTCCTTCGTGAGCGTAGTGCCCTTGCGCAGCGAGAGCAGCTCCAGCATCTGGTATTCCTTGCCGGTCAGATGCACGCGCTGCCCACCGACCTCAACGGTCTTGGCATCGAGATTGACCACCAGGTCGCCGGTGGTGATCACCGACTGGGCATGGCCCTTGGAACGCCGCACGATGGCGTGGATGCGGGCAACCAGTTCGTCCTTGTGGAACGGCTTGGTCATATAGTCGTCTGCGCCGAAGCCGAGGCCACGTACCTTGTCCTCGATGCCGGCCATGCCGGAGAGGATAAGGATCGGGGTCTTCACCTTGGAAAGGCGAAGTGTTCTCAAGACCTCGTATCCCGACATGTCGGGCAGATTGAGATCGAGAAGGATGATGTCGTAGTCGTAGAGCTTGCCTAGATCGACACCTTCTTCGCCAAGATCGGTCGTGTACACATTGAAACTTTCCGATTTCAGCATCAGCTCGATGCTTTGTGCGGTCGCACTGTCATCTTCTATCAGCAGAACACGCATTTCATTCCCCTTTTCTGCTGCCGGACCATTTCACGACCCGTCCAGGACCGGAGCAGTGATTGCCTGAGCAGAGGCTGCCATCGAATGGTTAACAAAACCTAATTCCGTGCCGTTGACGGTATCAGATTTTTTAACCCCTTTCTACACCTTGTTGAATCTAATAGTGAATCATAGAACCCAAACGCTAATGCAAAACATTAATGAGTCAGGCTAAGTGACTCCAGAGACTCGCTGGCCGTGCTTCCGCATCGAGAGCCGGAATTTTTACCCGGCCTTAAGTCCTGAGCCGTATGATTAACAATGCCCGTAAACGAATGGTTACCGCCGGCAAAAAACTTTAGGAATTTGTTTCCCATAGTTCCGGTAAAGTCGGTGGAGACGGGTGAAGCCTGAGTTTGCCAGGTGGATTGGACGATATGTGCAGGTGTGCGTTTCCAGGAGTACCGAATCATGAAGTCACGTGAAAACCTCGTTCGGCTGAAGCAGTTTCAGGTGAACGAGAAGCGGCGGCAATTGCTGCAACTCGACATGATGATCGCCGAATTCGAGCGCATGGCTGTCGAACTGGAGCTTCAGATCACTGCCGAAGAAAAGAAAGCCGGCATCACCGACATCAACCATTTTGCCTATCCGACCTTCGCCAAGGCAGCGCGCCTGCGCCGCGACAATCTCAGAAATTCGCAAAGCGACCTCGCCCAGCAGCGAAGCGTTGCCGAATCACTGCTCGGCGAAGCCGAAGCGGAGCTTTCCAAAGCGGAAATGCTCGAATCACGCGACACCAAGATTCGCGACGCCGAGACCGGCGGCCGCAGCGCCATGATCGGCTGAAAACACGGCTTTAAGGCCAGTCAAACACCCAGCGATCAGGGCGTTGCTCATCTGGAACGTCGCCGCTCATCGGTCGAGCAGCCGCCAGTTTCAGGCCTATGCTACCAAATCCCCTTCATATTCCGCGACCGGCCGCATCTGGGCATCCCTAATGTCGGGCGTATGCGGTTCCGACCAGGACCTTATCTGATTGAGCAGCCCATCAGGTTCTGGCCGAGTTCGGCGCGTCGAGCGGATGTCCAGCGGGCCCGATCGCGCAGGCCTTATGGAACTTGGCAAGGTCGATGCGAAAGAGCTTGCCGCCTATTGTGGCGAAGACCTGCTCGATGACGCAGGCGCAATCCATGCCTTTCCCGCCGCCATGCCGATCGGCAATATGGTGCTGACGCTCTGAAGCAGAGAGAGCCGTTGCGGCAAAGCAAAAAAGGGCGCGGATTGTCGCGCCTTTTGACTTACTTGGACCAGCCCTAATGCCGATATTGCTGGATGCGCGTCGTGCGCAGCCCGGCAAGGCCATATTCGTCTATCGACGCTTGCCAGGACAGGAATTCCTCGGTGGTCAGCTTATAGCGCTGGCATGCCTCTTCGAGGCTCAGAAGCCCGCCGCGCACCGCCGCCACCACTTCGGCCTTGCGCCGGATAACCCAGCGACGTGTGTTCGTCGGCGGCAGATCTGCAATCGTAAGGGGGCTGCCGTCGGGCCCGATAACATATTTGACGCGCGGTCTAACAAGATCGGTCATCGTACTCTCTACTAAAAACTCAAAGACCCAATCCCCACCACATTACCGCCACAGCTTTAAAAATTGCCTAAGCGAACCCTAATAGCTAGGTAAGGATCATGAACGGCGCGTTAGTCTTTTCGTCGGCATTTGAGGCATCTGCCCGCAAGCGCCGTATCCATTAGAAAAAATCGGCCGGCTCGCGAAGCTGGCGCACCCGGAAAGCTTGACCTATATTCCGGCCATTGGCATTCAAGCGCCGTCATCCAGGGCGCCGTGCAGAACGAAAGAACCATGAACAGCCTCGACCTTCCCGGACGCCCCGAAGATACCCGCATTGTTGTTGCCATGTCGGGCGGCGTCGATTCGTCGGTCGTTGCCGGCCTATTGAAGCATGAAGGCTATGACGTCGTCGGCGTCACGCTGCAGCTCTACGACCACGGCGCGGCAACGCACCGGGCCGGCTCATGCTGCGCCGGCCAGGATATCGACGATGCTCGCCGCGTCTCAGAGACGCTCGGCATTCCGCACTATGTGCTCAATTACGAGGAGCGCTTCCGCAAGGCGGTGATCGACCCCTTCGCCGAGAGTTATGTGGCCGGCGAAACGCCGATCCCTTGCGTTTCCTGCAACCAGACGGTGAAATTCGCCGACCTTCTGGCGACCGCCAAGGAGCTCGGTGCCGACGCGCTGGCCACCGGCCATTACATCCGCTCTGGAGCCAACGGCGCCCATCGCGCACTGTACCGGCCTGTCGACGCGGACCGCGACCAGAGCTATTTCCTTTTCGCCACCACGCAGGCGCAGATCGACTATCTGCGCTTTCCGCTCGGCGGCCTGTCGAAGCCGCAGGTTCGCGCCATCGCCGAGCAAATGGGGCTAACGGTCGCCGCTAAGCAGGACAGCCAGGACATCTGCTTCGTCCCGCAGGGAAAATATTCCGACATCATCGCCAAGCTGAAGCCGACTGCTGCCAATCCGGGCGACATCGTCCATATCGACGGCCGCGTGCTCGGCCGCCATGAAGGCATTTTGCGCTACACGATCGGTCAGCGCCGCGGCATCGGCATCGCCTCGGGCGAGCCGCTCTACGTCGTCCATCTCGACGCCGATCGGGCCCGCGTCGTCGTTGGTCCGCGCGAGGCGCTGGAGACGCATAAGATCTATTTGCGCGACATGAACTGGCTGGGCGACGCTGCACTGTCAGATATCCCGACGGCTGGGCAGGAGCTTTTCGCAAAGGTCCGCTCGACACGCCCGCCGCGCCCGGCCGTGCTGCATCACAACGCCGGGATCACTTCGGTTGAACTGGTCGACGGCGAGTCCGGCATCGCGCCCGGCCAGGCCTGCGTGCTCTATTCCGACGACGGCAGCGAAGCCCGCGTGTTCGGCGGCGGCTTCATCGAGCGTTCCGAGCGTGGCGCCGAGGCCGAGGCGATGCTGACGCGGCTGGCAGCCCGCCCGGCGCAGATTCCCGCCGAATAGACGAAGATCCCGATTTTGTCGGGATAGATCAGCCTCTGATACAGCCGCATTTTTCTCTCAGGAAGACGATCCGGTGTGGATAACCGTGCCAGCGGTCAGGATACGCAGCACCCTGATGGCTTCCTCGCCGCTGGTACGCGGTTCTGCCCGCGTCTCGATGCACTGGAGGAAATGCTCGAGCTCTCGCGTCAGCGGCATGCCCTCGCCCACCGCCACATAGGACGGCTCGTTGGTGGTGAAGGCCCATTGGCCGCTGTCTTGCCACACCGCGTGGCGGTAGACGGCGAGCTTGCGCTCCCACGGCTCGACATCGTCGAACACCGCCATCGCCTTGGTGCCGACCACGGTCAGCCGCCGCTCGCGGTAAGGGTTGAGCCGCGACGCGAAGAGATGGCTGCGCAGACCATTGGGAAAGCGCATGTGCAAATGCGCGAAATCGCTGAGATTGTCGAGGAGCGCTGCCCCCTCACCACGCACCTCGATCGGTTCCGTGCCGGTGATGGCCAGGATCATCGACAGATCGTGCGGCGCAAGGTCCCACAGCGCATCGTTCTCGGTATGAAACTTGCCGAGCCCGAGGCGGTGCGAATGGATATAACGGACCTCGCCGAGCTCGCCACTGTCGATCAGCGCCTTCAACGTCTCGAAGGCTGGATGAAAGCGCAGCACATGACCGACCATGAAGACGCGGCCATTGTCGGCCGCCGCCTTCACCGAGCGCTCGGCATCCGCCACCGTCAGCGCGATCGGCTTCTCCACCAGCACGTCCTTGCCGCCCCGGACTGCGCGCACTGCCATATCGGCGTGGAACTGCGGCGGCAGCGCCATTACGATGGCATCGACGTCGCTGCGGACAAACAGCGCCTCCGGCTCGATCGCCAGGCAATCCTGCTCACTGGCGAAGCCTTCGGCGCGGGCAGGGTTGACGTCCGAGACCGCGTGCAGCGCGCCGAGCGCCTTGAGGGTGCGGATGTGGTTGCTGCCCCAGTATCCGCAACCGAGGACTGCAATGCGCGGTTTCATCAATTCCAACTCTAGAATTTCGTGGCCGAGACATAGCGGCGGGCCCCGCCGAACTCAACCCCGGCATTTCTGTGCGCAATTATCTGCCCGGCAAAGCTTTTCGGCCATCAGAGCGACGCGTGTCCGATTGGGACGCACAAAGTACGCGTCTCAAGACCGTAAAACCTTCGCATCGCGCTTTCCGAAAATCGATTCCGGTTTTCGGACCACGATGCGATAGAATGTGCCGGCATGCCGGCTGCATCGATGCTTGACAGGCTTGGCATCCCAATCTTATATCCGCCCGACCTTGGCGAACGCTTCGACATGCCTTCTGATTTAAGGAGGATTTCGGACCTTCGCCGCCCTGGCGGGGTAGCTCAGTTGGTTAGAGCACGGGAATCATAATCCTGGGGTCGGGGGTTCAAGTCCCTCTCCCGCTACCAAAACTTTCTGAAATAGCTTAATAATTTTGATCCGCTTAGCGGCGGGAACGCTAAGCAGCATTCGTCTGCTTGCGCTTTCGCGCGTTCTGCCGGCGAGGCGGACGCGATTGAAAAGCTCGCGCCTCTGGGAGAGGTCGCGGGCAACGGTCTGTTGAGATCAGAGGAGGCCCGCGCCCCGGGGAGAAGGACGCGGGCTGTGATCGGCGGGAGGATCCGATCTGGCAGCATGTGTCTGCGGCTGCAGAAGCCGAACTTTCGTCGCTGGCCTGTGTTCCACACGAAAACAAAAAACCGCCGCACAAGGATCGGTGAAATAGGTGGCGTTGCTGCTCGGCAAGACGCAGCAATCTTGCTAAGATCCGCAGTGGGAGGAGACGGACATGCAATCGCTGCCGATAGCCCATCCAAGCGTAGCCAAGGCGACTGCCGGCGTATCGCTTCCTCTCGCCTATTCCACCGCGACGCTCTGCTGGCTCCTGTCCGCCGGCGTCTACATCGCAGCCAAGTGGGTTGCCCCCGAAATGCCGCCTTGGGCGCTCTGCTTCTGGCGGCTGGCGCTCGCCTGCGCGATCCTGCTGCCTATCGTCCATCGTCATCACGGGGCGATGCTCGTGCTGGTCCAGTCCCGGGCGATCGAGGTGCTGGCCATCGGCGCGATCGGGCTGACCCTCTGTCAGGGCATGATCTACACGGGCCTCAGTTACACCGACGCGACGACCGCCGGCATCATCATGGCGCTGTCGCCGATCATGACCATGGTGCTTGCCCGCTACGTGCTCGGCGAGCCCCTCGGCGTCTGGAAGGCTCTTGGCGCGCTGCTCGCTCTGGTCGGGATGGTGGTGATCGTGGCGCGCGGCGACCTTACCGCGCTGATGCGGCTCCAGTTCAATCCCGGCGAGTTGTGGATCGTCGGCAGCGCGTTTTGCTGGGGCCTCTACACCGTGCTGCTCCGTCGCTCCAAATTCGCTATCGAGCTTCTGCCGATGGTGGTCCTGCTGCTAGGAGCCGGCGCGCTGGCCGCACTGCCCCTTTATCTCTGGGAGCTGTTTTCCGGCGAGCGTTCGGCGCTGCATGCGAACGGCCTTCTGGCACTCGCCTATGTCGCTGGTCCGGGCGGCGCACTGATGTATTACCTCTACAACCGCAGCGTCGAGACGCTTGGTGCCGGGCGCGCCAGCATGCTGCTCTATCTGCAGACTGTTTTCGTCGCCGTGCTCGCTTATCTTTTCCTTGGGGAAAGCTTGCACGACTACGACCTCGCCGGCGCTGCCTTTATCGTCGCCGGCCTCCTGCTGGCCACCGCGATCAAGCCGAGGCAGCGCACGGTGCATGTCGCGTAGGGGAACATCCGCACAGCCGAACCCAAGACGGCGCTTAGCGATCAAGAGCCGAGGCGCACATCACGCCAGATAACGTTCGACGGTTTCGCTTGGATCGGCGGTCCGTCTGCGGCATGGGCAGAACCAATTTCACCGCCGGCGTGACACAAATGAAACCGTGGCGTGGAAATCCGACAAAGCAGTGAAACATTTCACCGCCAATGGTAGCGCCAGAAAACGACTGGGATTTCTGACGCCATGCAAGTCGAACCGATATCGAAGGTCCGCCCAAGGGCAAGACCAGGGCCGAGCGCACCGCCGGCATTGCGGTGCTCGCCGACGCTCCCGGCCTCCTGCGAGGCGGTGAGTGACTCCGAGGTTTGTACAAGGTTCCAAACTTGAAATTGGCGCAACCGCGACTGCCGCCATGTGGTCGCCGGCCAAGCGGTGGCAAAGCTGACCTAGAGCGGGATGAGATTAGTTTCGGTCATAGCCGGAGTTTTTGAAGTAGTGCGAGCACTCGGCGGA
>NZ_JBSPTO010000028.1:0-83057 GCF_053850215.1 Mesorhizobium sp. f-mel | reverse complement strand
AATGTTGAATCAGAACTGCGATGATTTGGGAATCCCACGACTCTTACAAATCTCATCCCGCTCTAGCCCTCTTCGAGACGAATATTCGCCTCGGCTGACTGGGACGCTTGCGCTCAAGTGGTCCTGCGCGGCGCCAATGGCGAAGGCTCAAGAGGGCGCGAAGTGGAATTTCTGCATCGCATCGGTCCGGCCAAACCGGCTCACAACTCTTTTTCGGCCAGCTCGCGAAAGGCATCGGGAATCGACCGCGACAGTCCGAGCGCGACCGAGGCATAGCCGACCGCCTCCCAGCCGAAGCGGTCCCGGATCTTATCGACGGCGCGGTCGGCGGTCCAGCGCGCCACGCCCTTCCTTGTGCCGGGGCGGCGGCGGTCGTCATCGAGGCCGAGCGGCAGTTCCAGCTGCAGGCCCGGTTGCTTCTCCAGATGCGAGACGGCGATCGCCAGCAGCGAAATGGTCTTTTCGTGCGGATGATCGACAAGCACCTTCCGCACCAGCGCCTCGGCGATCTCGGCCAGCATCGCGGTTGCCGAAATCGGCTGGTCGAGCGTGATCGAGCGCGTCACCGAGCGCAGATCGGCGAAGCGGACACGGACCGTCACCGTACGGCCGGGCCGCGATTTCGCCCGCAGCCTGGTGGCGACCCTGTCGGCCAGATGCAGCAGGGTCGGCACGAAGACTTCCTCCTCGGCCGGTTTCCTGCCGAGCGCCGACTGCGCGCCGGCCGATCGCGCCCGGCGCTGCGTCTCGAGCTTGCGCGGATCGCGGTTCCAGGCCAGCGCGTTGAGCTTTTCGCCCGCCGCCGGGCCGAGCAGGCGCTCCAGCGACCCACCGTTGGTCTTCGCCAGCTCGCCGATGGTGTTGACGCCGATGCCGGCCAGCCGCTCCCTGGTGACCGGACCGACGCCCCACATCAGCTCAACCGGCAGATCGTGCAGGAACTCGAGCTCGTGGCGCGGATCGACCACCACCAGCCCGTCGGGCTTGGCCACTTGCGAGGCGATCTTGGCCAGATGCTTGGTGCGCGCCACGCCGACCGAGATTGGCAGGCCGAGTTCGGCGCGCACGCGGCGGCGGATGGTTGTGGCGATCTCGGCCGGCGGCCCGAACAGACGGGTGCAGCCGGTGACGTCTGCGAAGGCCTCGTCGATGGAAATCCGCTCGACCACCGGCGTGAAATCGCCAAGCACTTTGATGGCCGCGTCGCCCAGCCGCTGGTAGTCCTTGAAATGGCCGCCGACGAAAATCAGCCCGGGGCAGAGTTCCCGCGCCCGCCGCCCCGGCATGCCGCCACGCACGCCGAAGGCCTTGGCTTCGTAGGAGGCGGCCAGCACGACCCCGCCGCCGACGGCGATCGGCTTGCCGCGCAGGGCCGGGTCGAGCAACTGTTCGACCGAGGCATAGAAGGCGTCCAGATCAGCGTGGAGGATGTTGGCTTCCATCCGGCCCGTTCGCCCGCGGAGGTTCGAACGCCGCATTGTCTCGAGGGTGGTTTGGTTTGGAACATAGAGAGAACATTGTACGTGGATTGTCAAGGAGCGTGGACCGGCAGGTGAAAGGCAATCGCTTCAGGTTTGCGCTGCCCCTCATCGCCCCGCTAGGCACTTCTCCCTGTAGGGACGGGAGACGGACACTCTCGTCGATGGTTTCGCCAATCACCAACGTTGCAGGAAGTGCCGATGTTGCGGACAGCCCCCTTCGCCCCGTCACCATACGGGGAGAAGGTGCCGGCAGGCGGATGAGGGGCGGCGCCGACTCGGCAATCAGCCGATCGAGCGCTACAACCCCATCTTGTAGCCGAGATGGCTGGCGATGAAACCGAGGCGCTCGTAGAAAGCGTGCGCCTCTTGTCGACTCTTGTCGGTCGTGAGCTGAACGAAGCTGCAGTTGCGCCAGCGGCACTCTTCAACCGCCCATTCTATCATGCGTTTGCCGACGCCGCCGGACCGGCGGTGCCGGGCAACGCGAACGCCTTCGATTTGCCCGCGCCAGGCGCCTTTCCTCGAAATGCCCGGAATGAAGCTGAGTTGCAGGGTTCCAACCACTTGCCCGGCTTCGACGGCCACCGCCAGCAGCTGGTTGGGATCGGCATCGATTGCCCTGAAGGCATCGAGATAGGAGGGGGCGAGCGGCGTCGACGCGTCTTCCCGACCACCGCCAAGCGCATCGTCGGCTAGCAATGCGACAATCGCCGGCAGATCGGGCGCTTGCGCGCGACGGAAATCAATTTCGCTCATCGAGGGACGACATACGGCGCGGGCTTGGCGACGGCAAGTGCGGTCCAGCCATTCGCGGCCGATGGCGTCGACGACCTCCGGCTTACGCGGCCTGCCGTGCCCAGAGGCGGTGGCCATAGCGGCGGAAGAAGCGCGCCAGGAGCCGCTGCTGCCTGGCGCGGGCGAGATCGGCGCCGCGTCTTTCCTGGCGCCAGCGCGGCATGTTGCGGAACAGCGCAATGAAGCGGGCGGCGTCCTCGAGCGCCTCCTCGGCCGACTGCGCCGGGCGGATCGCCGCCAGGAACAAGGCCTCGCCGTGCTTCAGCCGGTCGACCACCGCCTTGCGCTGGTCATGGCCCAGGCGGGCCTTGCCTATGCCGTCGAGGCGGATGGCGGCGAAGGCTGCCAGCATGGCCGGGCTGTCGCCGGTATAGCCGCAATCACGAGCGAATTGAGCGGAGAGGGCGTCCATCTGGTTTCCTTGGCTGAGCGGCCGCGACGGGTGCCCGGTCTTGCGGCCTATGCGTACGTGCACGGCGCTAACTAATCATCGGTACATCGTATACAAGCATAACTCAAAAATATGCGCAAGGTAAACTTTTATGCAGGGTTGGGCAGATCCGACTCGACTCTTCAGAAAAAACCCATAATGTTGCGAACAAAACAGGAACATGAGGCATCAGGAACAATGGCATTGCCGGGCAAGGAAGCGACGATCGCCGAGGTTGTCTCGATCGCGGTCGAGTGTATCGATTGCGGCCGCAACAGATGGTGGAAGCCCGCTGAGCTCAGGCGCTTCGGGGTAACTGCGCAGACGCCGCTGGCGTCCCTTTCGGGACGCCTTATTTGCTCGGCCTGCCGCGCCGATGGCCTGCCGGGCGCAGCGGTCGTGATCCAGGCGGCATTCGTCGACGAGCAGCAGCGGCGCCGCGCCGAGGCGAGGATGCTCAGCGAGCGCGAGGTTCCGCTGGAGAGATCCAGGCGGGCTTGAGTGGCGCGCCGATCCACCTTCTCCCACAGGGGAGAAGGGAGCGCGCGAACCCGCCACCCCTAATACCCCAGCAGTTCCTTGAGCGGGATGACGCGGAAGACGGCCTTGATCGCGTAGCGGTTGAAGGTCAGCGTCTTCGGCGGATTGTACTGCTCGACGACCAGCTCGGCAGCGGTGCGCTTGACAAGCTTCTTGATGAAGGCCTTGCCGTTGCGTTCGTTTTCTTCGGGGAACATCTCGATCACCACATGGTCGCCTGGCACGGCGTCGCGGCCGCCGCAATAAAGCATCTCGCCGGGCTCGTAGCGCGGCACCATCGAGTCGGAGAGCACATGCAGCGCAAACACCTTGCGCAGATGGGCGATGCCGGGCGGGCGCTGGACGTAGCCGGCGACCTCGCCGTTGAAGGTGAAGTCGCCGTCGTCGCCGCCAACCGCAGCACCCAGAAGCTCGATGTCCATCGGGCCGGCGGGCAGAGGGGCGGCGTCGGTGACGATCTCGGCGTCGGCGACATTGTCGGCGTCGTCGAGGAAGACGACCTCGCCCTTGCCGAGCGCCACCGGGTCGACGCGCAGGAAGGCGGCGGTCTTCAAAAGGTTCTCGGTTTTTGGCAGGTTGCGGCCGGTTTCCCAATTGCCGACGGCGGCGACATCGGTGTCGTTGTGCTCGGCAATGTGGCGCATCACCAGGCCACGCTGCTTGCGCGCCTTGCGGATCGCCGCCCCGACCTTGATCGACAACGAAGTTTTTGCCATGGCGCCATCTGAAACATAAGAATCGGTTTCGTCCATGAAAGAGTAGCTTGCATAACTTTGTAAGTTATGCTTATATACAGCCATGCACAAGCCCCGTTGCCCCATCTCGTTTTCCCATCCGTCCCGGCTGTCCTCCTCCCCGGCCGGGACGAAGCCCGAGGCTAGCGCCTCGGCTCCGGTCGACCTGCCGTCATCGCAGGCGACCGGAACGGCCGGAGCCGTTCCCCTCACGGCTCCGGCCACGAACTTACGCGAGTGCCGCGCCGGCCGTTCGCGCATCCGCACCGAGGATGGCACGGTCATTGTCTTCGACCGGCGCACGGGCAGGGCGGTTTCCGGCGCCACCCGCGAGGCGGCCGAGGCGAAGCTTGGCCGCCGGTGGTGATCTCCCTTCTCCCCTGTGAACGGGGAGAGGGGCAGCTTCGGCATCTACGCAACCCTTTCAATGGAAGAACACCATGCCCGCCTATACCGACACAGAATTGCAAAGCATCGCCCGCACGCCGGCCAGGCTGGCGCCGCCGGTCTGGCTGCCGCAGCGCCAGACCGTGCGCGAGATCCACGGGCCCGACGGCGAGGCCTTCAAGCTGCCGGCGCCGCGCCCCGTTGCCCCCGGGCGCCAGCCGCACGTCGCGGCCATGCGCTTCATCGACTGCCTGTTCAACCGCTGCCGCGCACCGCTCGATCTGACGCTGGAGGAAGATCCCGAGAACGACGCGCCCGGCAGCCGGCCGGCACTGGACATGCTGTGCTGCGGCCTGCGCACGCGGCCGCTGAAAAGCTACTGCGCCTATCACGCGGCGCGCTTCTGCGACCATCGCCCTACGGCTCTGGCGGATGCGGCGTGAACTGGGTCTTGCGTTCCTCGCCCCGCTACGTGGGGCGAGGAACCAGGTTCTGCGAAGGCAGCCAATCAAACGAGGAGACTGTCCATGAGCAAGAAGACCGCCAAGGTCAAGGCGCCGAAGGCGCCCAAACTGGCAAAGGGCGAGGCCGAGCAGGTGCGCATCCGCAAGGAGGTCGGTCATGATTTCGCGCTGAAGGACGACGCCTTCGGCCGCAAGCGGCTGGCGACCGGCACGCTGGAGGCGAGGCGCATCTATGAGGTTTCCAATGACGGCCACACCTCGACCGGCGGCATCGTGCGGGTGCGCAACGTCGACCCGCTGACCGGCATCACCTCGCTGTCGCGCCAGCAGCGCGAGGCGGGTATGCGCTACCGCGAGGATTTTCGCGTCTCGGCACAGGACGGCGTCAAGCCGATGGCGCTGACCGAGCGCGTCGACGGCGGCCGCATCGGCGGCGGCGTTGCCGACCGCATCCTGTCGGCCGGCCGCGCCTATGCCGACGCCACCAGGGCGCTTTCGCATTGGGAGGTGTCGGGCGTGGTGCAAAAAGTCTGCTGCCATGGCGAAACGGTGAAGAGCCTCGCCGAACAGACGGGCGAGCCGCGGGACGTTGTGTCCAAACTGCTCAAGGTCGGGCTGGATTTGTTGGCGGTGCATTACGGGATGATGCTGATGCGGCGGCCGCGGGGGTAGGGCGCGAACGGACGGCGGGGCGCCGAACCAATGGGTGATCAGGCTAGAGGCGAACCTCGATCCGCCAGCGTCCTCCAATCGAAGGGCGCGGGCTTCTCGACGGCCTGTTACGGTGCGCCATTGCTGGTAGATCGCAATGCCAAAGCCACCGCTAGACCCTCATTTCGCAGACGTGGCGCCGACGTCTTCGGTGCTGACCGCCTATGACGAGCACTGCATGCTGACTTACATCCGGCTGCTCGATGCTTCGGCGGACGGGGCCGATTGGCGTGAGGTCGCCCACACCGTTCTGCACATTGATCCGAACCAGGAGCCGGAACGGGCATTCCGGGCTTGGGCGACGCATCTGGCGCGCGCTCGCTGGATGACCGGGAATGAGGGTTGGCGCCGATCGGCACGATGAGCGGCGTGGATGACGCCAGGCATTTCCGTGGAACTGCCGTCCCGGTTTGCCCGTTTAGATACGAATCCAACTGGGAAGCGCCCGATGAACTCTTGGCAAATCAACACTTTGGAGGCGTGCTGCCTTCTTGCCGTTCCGCTGTCGATGATCCTTACGGTTCTGATAGCGGGTCTTATCCTTGGCTGAATCCCCGCTACACTGTCCAGTGAAGAAGGCTCTTCCCGGCCCGCATCGTGGCACGGGGCAATCGTGGGTTGCGCCTCTACGTCAGCATTTTGCGACGATCAGGCGCCGTAGCGAGCACGCACCGTATACTTTGGGGGACTGTTAAGAGACAAGATTAAGGAGTATTAGCGAGTTAGGGTTAACAAAGGGTTTTCAGGTGACGCTGCTTCAAATCTCCTCGATCGTGGCCGAACTCGCGGTCTCCTACGTCACGATTGCACTCACATATCTGGCAGCTGTGTACGCGATTTGCTCCCGCTACTAGCCGCCGCGCGTCCAGTCGGCTTCCAGCACGCGACGCCTGTCGCCAGCCTGGCGCCAAATTTCATCACGGGAGCCTATCGCGACAGCGTCATCTTGGACGCGCATTGCCCAACCTCTCAATCCTTCGCGCGTTCCACGTACGCGCCGTCGGCCGTCATGACCACCACGCGGGTGCCAGCGCTGATGTGCGGCGGAACCAGCGTGCGCACGCCGTTGGACAGCGTCGCCGGCTTGTAGGACGAGGATGCCGTCTGGCCCTTGGTCACCGGCTCGGTCTCGACCACCTCGAAGGTGGCGCGCTGCGGCAACACCAGCGAGATGGCGATGCCATTGTGCTGCGAGATCTGCACCGCCATGCCTTCCGTGAGATACGGCGCCATCTCGCCGACCACGCTTTCTGACACCGCGACCTGGTCGTAGCTCTCCGGGTTCATGAAATGAAAGCCCTCGCCATCGCGGTAGAGGAAGGTGTGCTCGCGCTCCTCGACATAGGCGCGCTCGACCTGCTCGGTGGTGCGGTAGCGCTCTGAGACTTTCACCCCATCGGAGATGCGGCGCATGTCGAGCTGGGTCACCGGCGTGCCCTTGCCGGGATGGATGTTTTCGGCAAAGAGGATCACATAGAGCTTGCCGTCCTTTTCGACGACATTGCCTTTGCGTAGGGAACTGGCGATGACCTTCACGGGCTTCATTCCTAAGAGTGTTGACTGGCCTGGGAGCGCCGACTGGCGCACATCGGCTGCGGGAGCCGTTCGGTGCGGCCTAGCGCATCTTGGCGACAATCGCCAGTCCTCCATGCAAATCCGCCGGTCATGACCGCCGCCTCGCCTTGGTGGACGCCTGATGTTCACGCCGACCGGCGGCCGCGGCTGATCCTGCGCAATGCCATCACTGCGGCCCTGCGCGACTGGTTTGCCCGCCGCGACTTCGTCGAGGTGGAGACGGCGGCGCTGCAGGTCTCGCCCGGCAACGAGGCGCATCTGTCGGCCTTCGCCACCGAGGCGATCGGGCCGGACGGGCAGCACCTGCCGCTCTATTTGCACACATCGCCGGAATTCGCCTGCAAGAAGCTGCTCACCGCCGGCGAGAAGCGCATCTTCAGCCTGAGCGCCGTCTATCGCAACCGCGAGCGCGGCCCGTTGCACCACCCGTCCTTCACAATGCTCGAATGGTACCGGGCAGATGAAACCTATGAGCGCCTGATGGAGGATTGCGCCGGGCTTGTCGCGCTGGCCGCCGAGCGCGCCGGCACAAAACGTTTCGCCTTTCGCGGCCGCGAGGCCGATCCGTTCGCCGAGCCGGAACGGTTGAGCGTTGCCGAGGCTTTTGCGCGCCATGCCGGCATCGACCTGCTGGCCACGGTAGCCGCTGACGGCAGCACCGATCGCGAAGCGCTGCGCGCAGCTCTGGTCAAGGCGGGCCTACGCACCGCACCGGACGACAATTGGGCCGATCTGTTCAGCCGGGTAATGGTGGAAAAAATCGAGCCGATGCTGGGGCGGGGGCGCGCCACCATTCTTTACGGCTATCCGATTTCGGAGGCAGCGCTCGCCCGGCCGAGCGCGGATGACCCGCGGGTCGCCGAGCGCTTCGAGCTCTATTGCTGCGGCGTCGAGCTGGCCAACGCCTTCGGCGAGCTGACCGACGCCGTCGAGCAGCGCCGGCGCTTCATCCTCGAGATGGACGAGAAGGAGCGCGTCTATGGCGAACGTTATCCGATCGACGAGGATTTCCTCTCCGCACTCGCCATCATGCCGCAGGCAAGCGGCGCCGCACTCGGCTTCGACCGGCTGGTGATGCTGGCAACTGGGGCGATGCGGGTTGAGGATGTGATGTGGACGCCGGTGGCGGGGTGAGGGGAGCGCGGTAGCGAGTTGGCTGAGGCGGACTCTGCCGCTATGCCAAGGGAAAAGATCAGCGCCTGTCCAGCCCGGCCTCGATGACGATATGCTGGCAGACGTTGTCAATGTCACGAATGACGTCATCGTTCCAGAAGCGCAGGATGGTCCAGCCGTCTTGTTCCAGACGCTTTGTCCTCGCCTCATCGCCTTCATTGGCATCGGCATGCTGCGAACCATCGACTTCGACGACAATTTCCTTTTCCGGGCAAGCAAAGTCGACGATGTAACCAGCGATCGGAAATTGTCTCCGGAACCCGAGCCCCATCAGCTGCTGCGCGCGAAGCTCATTCCAGAGCTTCAATTCGGCGTCGGTCATGACTTTGCGCATCGACTTGGCATTGGCGCGATTTCGTGGGGCAACCGCGTGTGAGGCATTGTCAGTGCTCGGTTGCTTTTGAGATTGGCGCTCTACGGCGCGCCCCTCTGTCCTGCCGGACATCTCCCCCACAAGTCGGGAGATTGGCAGTTCCGCCAACAGCGCCTCTTTTACGAGGTTGGCGATTGGCGAAATCAAAGATGACGGCCGATCTCCCACCAAGTGGGGAGATGTCCGGCAGGACAGAGGGGGCGCTGTCCCGCCAACCTTGCCTTGATTTCGAGCTCCATCCTCACTGCTTCTCCTCCCGGTGGGACTTCACATTTCCTACCGCCCCATTAGCAAAGCGACGATGAGCTGCTGCAGATTGCCGCGCGGGGCGAATTCTACCCGGTCGAAATCGCGGCTTGCCTGCCGCTGTGCCTGGGAGAGTTCGGCGAGCCGCC
Organism: Mesorhizobium sp. f-mel; assembly: GCF_053850215.1. NCBI lineage: Bacteria > Pseudomonadati > Pseudomonadota > Alphaproteobacteria > Hyphomicrobiales > Phyllobacteriaceae > Mesorhizobium > Mesorhizobium sp. f-mel. The sequence continues at coordinate 73,999 of NZ_JBSPTO010000028.1, read as the reverse complement.
TGGTCATTTCGGTCCTGATCTTTTCGCACCCGGGATCGTCGGGGACGGACAGGCCGATGGTGGCCGTCTCGATCTTGCGGGCCATATCGACGATGATGTCGCCATGCACCTTTTCGTGGGCGGCGAGGCCGGCGGCAAAAACGTCCCAACTTTTCTGCACGGCGGCCGGTACCGGCCCGGAAGTTTTGGGCAAGGTGTAGGTTATGATGAGCTTCGGCCGCGCCGATACCAGCACGCAGGCATTGCCTCGTCGCTGATAGTCCCTGACCCAGGTCAGCTTGAAATTGGTGTAGGCCATGGCGCGGACCTTGCTTTTGCCGATCATCGGCCCCCGCTCTCCCATCGAGGCATGGAGCTGGGGACCCGTCTGCCCTGAAACGGCGTAGGTCTCGACCTTCTCGACCGGCTTCCATCCCGCCTGCGCCGGCGATGCCAGCAAACAGGCCAGGAGCAGAGACTTCAGAACGACTGTTTTCATGCGAATCCCCCGGGCCGATGGCTTTGGTGCGCTTGAGATCATCAACGCGTGGCAGGAATGCGGTCAAGGCGCCCTTGCCAAACTCGGCGTTCGCATTCGCGTCGAAAGAACCAATCGACGGCGATGCGCCGCAAACTCAATCCGCTTGGCGGGCCCGTTTTGAAATCTTCTTTCTCACTAATCTCTATAAACTTACTAGAGTTAAGCCACACAAGCGCTTTGCGAGGAGCCCAAATGTCGAAAAAGCTGGTGGTGGGGCTGTCAGGCAACCTGACCCGTCCGTCGAAGACCAAGGCGTTTATCAGCCACATCGTCGCGGAGGTGGCGAGCAGCACCGGTGCAGCCTCGACCGTTTTCGACCTAGAGGATCTCGGTCAGTCCTTCCCGCTGGCAAAGCGCATTGGCGATCTGGATCCGTTGGCCAGAAACATCGTCGAGCGATTGCTGGGGGCCGATGTCCTGGTGGTTGGCTCGCCGACCTTCAAAGGCAGCTACACCGGGCTGTTCAAGCATTTCTTCGACCTGCTCGACCCGTCATCCCTGAGGGGAAAGCCGGTCATCCTTGCTGCGACCGGCGGCGGCGATCGTCATTCGCTGGTGGTCGAACATCAGCTGCGGCCGCTGTTCGGCTTCTTCGAGGCGCTGACCCTGCCGACCGCGATTTACGCCTCCGACAAGGACTTCGCCAACGGCGTGCTGGTGTCCGAAGCCATCCATGCTCGCGCCAGGCAAGCGGTCGCCGAAGCTTGCCGGGCGGTGCCACGCAGCGTCGGTCTTGCCGCTTGAACACCCGCCAGTGACCCTCAATCCCTTTCCGCACAGTCAGAAGGAACCCGCAATGACCAGACCCAGCAAGTCCAGGCAGATCAAGCTTGGTGCTTTCCTGCCCGGTGGCGGACAGCATATCGCAGCCTGGCGCCACCCTGACGCGCCGGCGGACGGCGCGACGAATTTCGAGTTCCACAGGCAGCTCGCGCTTACCGCCGAGCGCGGCCTGTTCGATGCCTATTTCCTCGCCGACAATCTGACCGTCGGCCTCGGCGCCCGCGAAGGCGGCAATGCAAAGATCGCCGGGTTCGAGCCGGTGACGCTGTTTGCCGCATTGGCGCCGCTCACCACACATCTGGGCTTCATCGCCACCGCCTCCACCACCTATGAGGAGCCGTATACGCTCGCCCGCAAGTTCGCCTCGCTCGATCTTCTGTCGAATGGCCGGGCCGGCTGGAATGTCGTGACCTCGGCGGGCGACGAAACCGCGCGTAATTTCAATCGCGAGACGCAGCCTGCCCACGCCGAGCGCTATGCCCGCGCGCATGAGCATGTCGAGACGGTCAAGGCGCTGTGGGATAGCTGGGAAGATGATGCCTTCATCCGCGACAAGAAGTCGGGGCGCTTCTACGATAAGAACAAGCTTCACGACATCGACCACAAGGGCCCGCATTTCAGCGTCAAAGGTCCGCTCAATGTGCCGCGCCCGGTGCAGGGCCACCCGGTGGTGGTGCAGGCCGGGCAGTCGGAGGACGGCCGCAAGCTCGCCGCCCAATCGGCTGAAGTCATCTTCACCGCCCATCAGAATCTAGCCTCGGCGCAAGAATTCTACCGCGACCTCAAGGCGCGCGTGAAGGCTGCCGGCCGCGATCCCGGACAGGTGCTGATCATGCCGGGCGTGGCACCCTTCGTCGGCCGCACCGAAGAGGAAGCCCGCGCCAAATACCAGCAGCTGAACGATCTGATCCTGCCCGAGGATGGCGTGGCCCTGCTCAACGGGTTGGCCGGCCAGACGCTCGACATCAGGGGTTATCCGCTTGACGGACCGCTGCCGCCGAGCAAGGAAACCGAAGGCATGAAGAGCCGCCAGGCGCTGATCCGCCAGATTGCCGACGAGCACAACTTCACCATCCGCCAGCTCTACCAGTGGGTGGCGACGGCCCGCGGCCACTACACTGTCATCGGCAGCGCGGTGCAGGTCGCCGATCAGCTGGAGGAATGGTTCGGCAATGACGCCGCCGACGGCTTCAACATCCTGCCGCCCTGGCTGCCCGGCGCGCTCGACGATTTCGTCGACCTGGTGATCCCCGAATTGCAGCGCCGCGGCCTGTTCCGCACCGCCTATGCAGGCAGGACGCTGCGCGAGAATCTCGGCCTCAGGCGGCCGGAAAATCCGTGGACCGCCGCCCGCTCGAAGGTCCTGGCCGCCGAGTAGATTTTCTTAGAGCAAAGGGCAAGACGATGAGTTTGCAACACATCGAGCGGCCGGTCACGATCGCCGCACATGACGGCAGAACTAGCCTCGGCGCCGATCTTCCGCGCCTGGCCAACCGGGCTGTCGTCCGCTTCCTGTCCCGTTACGGCATCCTGATCGCCTTCCTCGCGATCTGGCAGGTCTCGAGCAGCGCGGGATGGGTCAACGCCGCGGTGCTGCCGCCGATCGACACGATCGTCTCCGCATTGTGGAATGGTCTGGCCGGCGGCACCTTGCTCGGCGACATCGCCATCAGCCTGCAGCGCGCCGGCCTCGCCTTCGCAGCGGCGGTGGCGGTTGCCATCCCGCTCGGTCTGTTCATGGGCCAGGTGCGCGCCGTCGAAACCGCGCTTGATCCGATCCTGCAGGTTTTTCGACAGACTTCTGCGCTGGCCCTCTACCCGGTGTTCATCCTGCTGCTCGGGCTGGGGGAGGCCTCAAAGGTCTTCGTGATCTTCTGGGCGACGCTGTTTCCGCTGCTGCTCAACACCATCAGCGGCGTCAAGCAAGTCGATCCGAAACTGCTCGAAATGGCCCGGGTCTATGGCGCCGCGCGGCTCACCGCGTTTCGCCGGGTCGTGCTTCCGGGGGCCGTCCCGTCGATCTTCGTGGGCTTGAGGCTGAGTGCGACCACGGCGCTCTTGCTGCTGATCGCCTCCGAAATGATCGGCGCCAACAAGGGCATCGGCTTCCAGGTGATGAACGCGCAGTACAACTTCCAGATCCCGCTGATGTTTGCGGCGATCGTCATCCTCGCCGGCCTCGGCCTGATCGCCAACCAGGCGCTGGTCAGCCTGCAGCGGCGGCTCTGCCGCTGGAGCAATCCCATCGACTGACCAGCCTTTCACCATCCTCTCCAACAGGCACCATCCTCCAACAGGAAAGACCGGACCATGCCGATTACTCGCCGTTCCCTGCTTGCGGGCGCTCCCTTTGCCGCCGGCGTCATCGCCACCGGCCTGCCTCGCTTTGCCGCTGCGCAAGCTGCGCCGGTCACGTTTCGCTACCTCGCCAGCCGCGGCAGCATCTCGCCGCATGAGCTGGCGGACGAGCTCGGCTATTTCAACGACCTCGGCGTCAAGCTGGAGAATGTCGGCTACTCGGGCGGCGGCCCGGAATCGCTGTTTGCGCTCGCCTCCAGCAGCGTCGATCTCGGCTCGGCCGCAACCGCTGCGGTGATCAATTCGATCTCCGGAGGCAACGACTTCGTCGCCGCCTATCCAAGCAACGGCATCAACAGGCAAGTGCACAGCGTCTTCTACGTGCTGGAAGACAGTCCGATCAAATCGATTGCCGACGTCGCCGGCAAGACCATTGCGGTCAACACGCTCGGCGCCCATCTCGACTACACCGTGCGCGAGGCGCTGCACGGGGTCGGCCTGCCGCCGGATGCGGCCAAGCTCGTCGTGGTGCCCGGGCCGCAGCTTGAACAGACGCTGCGGTCGCGCCAAGTCGATATCGCAGCACTGGGCTATTGGCAGGCGACGTTTGCCGGCGCCTTGGTGGACAAGGGCGGCGTGCGCGGAGTGTTCAACGACACCGACGTCCTGGGCGAACTGGCCGGCGGCTTCATCGTCCTGCGGCGCGACTTCATCACGGCGCATCCGGAGGGCGCCCGCAATTTCATCGAACAGTCGGCCCGCGCCGCCGACTGGTCGCGCCAGAACCCGGACGAGGCGCGCAAGGTGCTCGCGGACATCCTCGACAAGCGCGGCGAAAATGGCGAGCTGGCACGCTACTGGACCGGCTTCGGCCTGCGCGAAGGGGCCAAGGCTGACGACCGCGACATCGACTTCTGGGTCAGCGTGCTCGAGCGCGACGGCCGCCTGCCCAAGGGCAAGCTGAAAGCCGCTGATATCCTTTACCGGCGCGGCGAAACGAAAACCAACTGACCGGGAGACGGGCGCCATGGCCACCACAAGCGGCGGCGAGGTCACGATCCGCGACCTGTCCAAATCCTTCAGCCTCGGCGGGCGTCCGCTTGCCGTGCTGAGGGCTCTCAACCTCGATATCCGCTCCGGCGAATGTCTCGTCATTGTCGGCGCCAGCGGATCGGGCAAGACCACGCTGCTGCGCATTCTTGCCGGGCTGGAGGCCTCCGACAGTGGCGGTGTCGCGATCGACGGCAAGCCGGTCCATGGCGTCGGCGCTGAACGCGCGGTGATTTTCCAGGAACCGCGCCTGCTGCCCTGGCTGACGGTGCTCGGCAACGTCGCCTTTGGCCTCGAAGTGCGGGGCGTGCCCAAGGCGGAGGCCGAGGACAAGGCCCGCTTCTATACCGAGCTCGTTGGTCTGGCCGAATTCAGCGATGCCTATCCCAGGCAGCTTTCGGGCGGCATGGCGCAGCGCGTCGGCATCGCCCGGGCCTTGACCGTGCAGCCTGAAATCCTGCTGCTCGATGAGCCGCTGGGCGCGCTCGACGCCATGACCAAGATCGGCATGCAAGAGGAACTGGCGCGCATCTGGAGGGAGGAGAACGTCACCATGGTCATGGTCACCCATGATCTGGAAGAAGCGATCTATCTCGCGGACAGGGTGCTGATCCTGCCCAGGGAGAAGGGCGGCACAGCGCGGCTGGTCGAGGTTGAACTGCCGCGCCCCCGCGATCGCAGCGAAGGCCGGTTCGTGCGCTATCGCGAAGAACTGCTGCGCGAGTTTGGCTTGCACTGAGACGCGGTGACAGGCGCGTCTTGCGCTGCCTTATTTCGCCGCCCCCGACGAAAACAGCGCGCGCTCGACGGGCGGCTCCAGCGTTTGCGCAAAGGGCGTCGCCAAGTGGTGGCGATCGCGGTAGGCCAGCTTGCCGTCGATGAAGACATGGCAGGTCTTGGCGTCGCAGAACCGGTCGGTCATGTCGATATAGGTCGCGTTGGGGACAGTGCGCACGATGTCGCGCTCCACCGCGGCCACGGCGTCGTTGGCGGCGTCGGTTCGCGGCGCATCACATACCGACGGCGTCTGTCCCCGCCACAGCGCGCGGGCCACGCACGTGTCGGCGAACATGCCGTTGAACGGGACATCGCGGATGAAGGCGACTTTCAGCCCGGCCTGGCTGAACGCTTCCAGCGTTGCACGCAGGCCGGCCTGCCAGTCCCGGTCCTGGCTTTCGGATACCTTCACGTCGGGCGACAATTTGCGCGAGCTCGTCAGCGAGATTTCCGAGATCACCACCAGGCTCGGGCGCAGGGCGATGATCTCCTTGATCGATTGCTCGCGCCATCGATCGCACTCGGTGTAGTCGCGCTTCAGCTTCGAGCTCCAGACCGTCAGCCGCGACGCCCGGCAGGCGGATTTGAGCCAGGTGACGACCTTGTAGTTGTTCTTCTTCGCCGCCTCGATCAGCGGCGTCGACCAGTGGTCGGCATGCGAATCGCCGAACAGCGCGATCGAGTGCTCGGCATTCTTGGCGCCGAACACGCAGGGCTTCGGCGTGACGGTTTCGTAGTCGAGAACGCAGCCGTCCTTGGCGCGCGCGGTGGAGGGCTGTGCGGCAGTTTCGGCAATGATGCGTTGTGAGGGGTCGAGATCGTGCACGGCAAGGCGCGCATTGGCGTAAGTTGCCACCACGCCGGCGCCGGTCAGCATTGCGGCGGGAATAAGCGCACGCGCCGCGTTCGCCATCAGCCAGACGTTGCGGCGGATCGGGTTCTCGATGAAACTATAGGTGAAGATCGACAGCGCCAGCGTCAATGCTGCGCAGGCAAGCCGCCCGGGCCAGGAGAGGTCGGGAACCATCATCGTCGCATAGGCGATGACCGGCCAGTGCCAGAGATAAAGCGAGTAGGAAAGTTTCCCCACCCATTGCAAGGGCGGCAGCGCCAGCATGGCGCTAGGCCCACTTTGGACATTGCCGGAGCCGCTGAGCAGCAGCAGCACGGTGCCGGCCACCGGCACCACCGCCGCGACGCCGGGGAAGGGGGTGGCCTGTTCACTGAAGGTCAGATAGGCCCCGGCGATCAGCGCCAGGCCAAGCCATGCCAGTGCTGCGCCCAGTTGCGGGCGCTCGCGCCAGAATTTTGCCGGCGCCATCGTCGCCAGGCCGCCGGCGGCGAATTCCCAGGCCCTGAGCGGCGAGAAATAGAAGGCCCAGGGCTGCGCCACGGTGGTGAGCCAGGCGCAGACGGCGAACGACACCGCGCCGGCGAGGCCGATCACCAGGATCGCCGTGCGCTTGCCCGGGCGCAGCCATGCCGCCAGCAGAAGCAGTGCCGGCCATACGAGGTAGAACTGCTCCTCGACGGAGAGCGACCAGAAGTGGATGAAGGGGTTGTTCGCCGCATCGGGGGCGAAATAGTCGAACGACCAGCGGATCAGCCATAAATTGATCGCATAGGCCGAGGCGAACATGGCGCCTTTCGAATAGAGCGCCTGTTCGTCCGGCGACAGGATGAAGTAACCCGCGACAAGCGTGGCGAAGATGACGAACAGCGAGGCCGGCAGCAGGCGCCGGGCGCGCCTTGCGTAGAACCGCCACAGGTTCAGCCTGCCGTCCTCGGCCATTTCCCGCAGCAGCTGGCCGGTGATCAGATAGCCGGAGATGACGAAGAAGATGTCGACGCCGGTGAAGCCGCCCGGCAGGTCCGACAGACCGAAATGGAACGCGACGACGCCCGACACCGCCAGTGCACGCAGCCCTTCGATATCAGGCCGAAACGATGCTGACACGGCAAAACCTCGTGTGGTCGTTGAAAGAGCCACCCGTTGCGAAGACTCGACGCGATGTCCCGATATTGCAATGCAACAAATCTAACGCAGTGCAACATGAGTGGAGTTGGCGGAGTGCAGGGGGGTGCTCGTCGGCGGCTAGACCAGGAGGCGCCGCGGCGACGCTGCCGTATGCCACCCGGCGCGGCGGGGTGTTTTTTGAGCACAAGGAAGACAATTGGCCCGGCTAGCGGGCCCGCGTACGATCTCAGGCTTAGAAGGAGCTCGCCGCTCGCGCGCCGGGCTCCTCCCCTTGGTCGTCACCAATCACGCATGCGCTGGCGGATGATGACGAGAGTCCCAGACCGCCCAGGCCGATGCCGCAACCACCAGCACGCCGAGGACAACATGGGTCGCCATCGCGTTGGCGTTCGCCACGAAGCCGAGCAGCCAGGGCGAGGCGATCAGCCAGAGCCCGACGACAAGGTTCACCCACTCTTCCCATTCGGCGAATACCGAAAGCGCCGCGAGAGCCAGGGCGCCGAGCACGACTGCGGCAATCCAGGCGTTCCACGCAGGAGCGGTTTCAGCAGCAAAGCCGATGACCCAAGGTGAGATGAACAGGCATGCCGCAAGGATCAGATTGATCCAATCCTGGGGCTTCTTTCCTTCCATCAGATTGTTTGCCATGACAACCTCCACCGATGAAGCTTGACCAAAGCACTACGTCGCGTGCAACGCACGCTTAGTCATTGATATATCGTACTTTCGACGGCTTTCAAGGAGTGGCCCCGGAGGGCCGGCCCTGGCGTCGGTTCCGTACCGCGGCGATGCCGCGTCTGCCATCCGCCTGCGCAATTCAGAAGCGCCGGTTCCCGGAGGCTTCGGCTGCGCGGGAGGATGAGGGCAACGTCAAGCGTAGCGGCACGTGGCAAACCGTGCCATTGCTGCTGATAATGCGGGCGGGCCCGCGTTGCTCATGTCAGGTGCTTCGGCTATTGACCGGCAGCCAATGCCGGCACAGTTCCAAACGGAGCCCGACCATGACAGAGAAGACCATCCTCAAATTCGGCGCAGTCGAAAACGCCGAGGCGGGCGATCTCGCGGGCTGGGTCGTGGTCGACGGCAACCCAACCATGAAGACCGCCGTCCAGCACACCACAGAGGACGGCAAGGTCATGTCGGGAACATGGCAGGCTACTCCCGGCACCTATCACGCGACCTACAGCGACTATGAATTCGTGCACATGATATCAGGCCGCATCGTCATCACGCCCGATGGCGGCGCGCCCGTCGAAGTCGGTCCCGGCGATGCCTTCGTGGTCGAGGCCGATTTCAAGGGAACGTGGAAGATCATCGAGCCGGTGACGAAGCATTTCGTCGTCAGGGTCGGCTGAGGCCGGAGGCGAACCTATCGCGGCTTGCCGCGCCGCGTCTATTGATCCCGGGGCCTGTCGATCCCCAGGGCCTGTCGATCCCGGCCACCGCAAGCGTGGTGCGGTCGAAATAAAAGGATGGAGTCCCTCCATTAGGGGATGGATGAAACTCTAGAAATCGAAATAGATCGCCGGCGGATACGGACTGGACGCATTTTTGTCGGCCGGCGCCGCCATCGCACCGGACGAGGCGTTAATCCCGCCGGTGGACTTATTGTCGAGCGGCGGCCGGGTTTTCTCGGCTGTGGCCGCTTTCGCATCTGTCGCAACGACTTTCGTTTTAGCCTCCACGGTTTGGGAAAGTGCGAGCACGGCGAGAAGTGCAGACAGGGCAAGTTTCATGACGGCGTCCCTCAAGGTTAACGTAAGGTTAACCCCAGCCGCCGGCCCGAACACCGCCGCTGTGTGGAATGGCGTGGAATTCTCCGGAATTCCTGGAATATGGCTTGTGGAAAAGCGCGGCTGCAAGGAACCGGCGCGAGATAGGCTTACGCAGCCGCGCCGACCGTAAGTTCAATCCTTGAAGCCGGTCGAGTCTAGCAGGGCGACCTGCTTGCCGTCGATGTAAAAGCGTATCACGTGCGCGCCGCCGTCGACTTCAATGCACGTCGGCTCGATGGCCGGCGACGCAGGAGCCGCCTTGCCATATGTCGCTGCCGCGCGCGAGCCGGCAGCAGCACGCGACGGTCCATCCGGCCCGAAGGTCAGCAGCAGCAGTGCGGCGGATCCAGCCGCAACCGCGGTGAAGGGGATTTTGGGAGAAGCAGTCCGGGACATCGAATTATTCCTTCCTTTGTTGCGGCGGCATCTACGCTGGTTTGTGGTGGTTGCGAGAGCTCGGCTTCGCCGTCGTTCAAATGACTGAGGAAGGGGATTGGTATTCAAGCCTAGATAGCGTGAGTTTCATAACTTGCCCTTGCCCTGCGCGACCTTAGCGCCGCCCGGCAGGGCGAAAAGGGTAGGCGCGTGGAACGGCGTGGAATTCTGCGGATTTCCTGGCATATGGGACTTTAGGAGAAGTCCGGCCCGCAATGAATGCGGTGGGAGCAAGTGCTGGCACATGTTATGCCTCGCGGTGGCATAAAGGGGCGGGTGGGGTGGCACAGCATATCGCGCAGAAATTACGGTTGACTGCGGCCCTGCTGGGAACCGTCGCTCGCAAGGATTTGGCGGCGGCGTTCCGAGGCGTCAACCCGAAGACGGCGTTCGATCTCGGCCGTGCCGACAAATGGCTGCAGGGCCGCGCCCAGCCGCGCGAGCTCAGCGTCTACGACGACTGGTCGAAGCTTCTCAAGCTGGAGCAGCCCGGCGCCTGGATCGCAGAGAGCGACCTGCCAGGCTTCACGGCGGCGATCTGCGCCCGCCACGGCGTCGAGAGGGCCGAACTGGAACGCCGCGTCGGCGCGCAGTTCGAGACGGCGTCCGGGCATGAAGAGCGAAGCCTTGGATTGGCCCTTGCCGGAACCTATGCATGTTATTCGCGCGCCTTGTCGCCCTATTATCGCGGCCAGTTGATCAGGGGCAGTCTTTCGATAGAGACCGGGCCGGGGGCGCACGGCCTGACTGCCGCCTATCGCGAGGCATTGCCGACCGGGCAGCTGCTGCTCGGTGGGCTGATGACGTCGGCAAAACGCGGCCTTTATGCGCATCTGAAGGAAACCAGCGGCGAAGCCCAATTCTTCCTCTGCCTGTTTCCGCACTCGCGGCCCGGAAGCGTGCTTGGCGGCTATCTATGCGGCACCACCATCATCGGCCCGGAGCCGCAGCCGTCCCTGACCAGGATCATGATGATCCGCTTGCGCAATCGGGCGCCCCAGGGATGGGGCGGATATCTGCCGCCCGACGGGTCGATCGCCGATGATCTGGCTTCGCTCGGCGTGGCAATTGAGCAGCCGGAAATGGTCGACCGGCAGCTGGCGCAATTCCTCGCCGGAGACAGCAAGGACGGCGGTGCTAGCCAGATCCCGCCGGCCGAGTTCCGAGGCATCCTCGACGTGTTCGACCGTCATTGGCTGCGTCATTCGGATTAAGCCTGACCTCGTCTTCTGCCTGTGCGGAACCGATCACCACGTCAGTTGTTTTGTCCGGCGACCGAAGCGCCCGTCCGGCTGTCCAGTTGGGCCGCAAAGCGCCGCCCTTGCCGATCGCGTCTTCGAACTCGCCGGCGCGAAGAAGCGAAAGTTGCACGCCGGCTCAATATGCCTGATCATGGCTATGGCAGGGCGGAGGTATCAAGTGGCGGCCAATCGTCGAAACGGCATGCACCCCGCCGAGCCCGGGGTGATGGGCGTTGTTTCCTCTGCCAGAACCCTCCCGCGCATGTCACTGCCCACCGTCGCGACAGTCGTGGCGGCGGTTGCGGCCCTGTACTTCGGGCGCGAGGTTTTCCTGCCGATCGCAATCGCTCTGCTGCTTACCTTTGCGCTCGCACCCATAGTTTCCGGACTCAAGCGAGTCGGCCTTCCCCGTCTCCCGGCCGTCATCGCCAGCGTGCTGAGTGCATTCACGGTCCTCGCGCTGTTCTCTTTCATTGTCGCCACGCAGGTGAGCGAACTGGCGCAGAACATCCCGCTTTACCAGTCGAATATCCTGACCAAGGTCCGATCCCTGAAGGAGACCGGCGTCGGCGGAGGCATCATCGCCAGGCTGAGTGGCGTGATCGAACGCATTGGTCAGGAACTCGACCGGCAGGAAACCTCACCGCCTACCGCAGGTGAGCCAGAGCGCGAGCCGGTGCCTGTCGAGATCATCGCGCGCGAAAGGCCGCTCCAGGTTCTCCAGAACCTGATCGGCCCGCTGATCAGCCCGCTGGCATCGGCCGGCCTGATCATCGTCGTCGTCATCTTCATGCTGCTCGAGCGCGAGGACCTGCGCGATCGTTTCATCCGCCTCGTCGGGTACGGCGATCTTCATCGGACCACCGAGGCGCTCCAGGAAGCGGGCAAGCGGGTCGGCCGATATCTGCTCATGCAATTGGTGGTGAACATCGTCTACGCCGTACCGATTGCATTCGGGCTTTGGGTTCTCGGCATACCCAATGCACTGCTGTGGGGTTTGCTGGCGTTGGCGCTGCGCTTTGTTCCCTATATCGGCCCGATCATTGGTGCGTTGCTGCCTTTGTTCCTGGCGCTTGCCGTGGCTCCCGGCTGGTCGCTCGTGCTATGGACCGCCGGGCTGTTCGTGGCCATGGAAATGATAACCGGCAACGTCGTCGAACCGTGGCTCTACGGTTCACGAACCGGGCTTTCACCATTGGCCATCATCGTTGCGGCTATCTTCTGGACCTGGCTCTGGGGGCCGTTGGGCCTGGTTCTGTCGACGCCGCTCACTGTCTGTCTCGTCGTGCTCGGCAGGCACGTGCCGCAGTTCGAATTCCTCGACGTTCTGTTCGGCAACGAACCGGTGCTCGAACCGCATGCTCGGCTCTACCAACGGCTGTTGGCCGGTGATCCAGAGGAAGCCACAGATCACGCCGAGGAGATCCTGGAGGAAAGATATCTGTTCGAATTCTATGACAAAGTCGCCATTCCCGCACTTCTGCTCGGCGAACAGGATCGGGTGCGGGGTGTTATGGGCGATGAGCAAAGACGACAGGTTGCGGCCAGTGCGCAGACGCTGGTGGCGAACCTCGACGATAGCGCTCGGGAGGAAGCAGAGGGGGACGATGATCCGGCGGCGGCCGAGCCTGCCACAGCAGATGAGGACAAGCAGGCTCAAGGGATGAGCGAGGACGACATCGAACTCCCGGATGGCACGGACATCTCAGTGCTTTGTGCCGGCGGCCGCGGGGAACTCGACGATGCCGCTGCCGCCATGCTGGCGCAGGTGCTGGAAGTGCAAGGAGCGACGGTCTCGAAGGCGAGCTTTGCCGACATGGAACCGGCGAGCATTCGCCGGCTCGAACTCGACGCTGTCGACACCGTTGTGGTCGGATTCCTGAACCGCGACTCCGTCAAACATGCCCGTTTCCTGGTTCGTCGGCTGAAACGTGTCAAAAGGGCGCTGCGGGTGGGGATCGTGTTCTGGTCGGAGGACGGCGACGACAAAAACACAGCCGTCGAATTGGCCAATGACATCAACGCCGATTTTGTGGCGTATGGCATGGTCGAAGCCGTTCTCGGCGCGTTGTCGAGCGATCCGCCGGTTGCGCTGAAGATCGCTGCCAAGCGCCGCATGCGCCGCCGGTTGCGTCCTGCCAAGAAGGCGCCGCTTGCCGCTGCAAAATGAGCGCGGGACAGGGCGGCGAGGGCGTGGGCTCATAATCATGTCTGGCCCATTCCTGACGTCTGCCGCCGACCTGGTGTCCGCGATCACTCCAATCAAATCAGTCAGTAAGCGTAGGCGAGGGCTGGAGTCACGTGGGGCGTCAAAGGTACAGAGCAGAAATGCCAAGTTGGCGGGTCGCCCTCCCAACCAGAAATATTTCAACCGAAGGGGAACCTCACGGTCGCAGGCAAGTTCGGTACGCGATGTGGGGGAGATTGCGCCATCTCATCGGCTTTATCGTTGTCGTGCTTGCGATCTTCTCCTTCCTCGGATTCCATTAGGAGGGACTATGGAGCGCGACGACGATCAACGAGGCTGGGCTTGAGAGCGCCAGTCTGTCATCCTGAGGTCGACCGCTGCTCACCGACAACACCTGGACTCGCCCCCGCTCGCGCTCGCTTGGTCAACATTCGACGCTTGCACCCGTACCACTCAGAGGCGACGCGATGGCGGCGCGAATGAAATTGTGGTGGGGGTCGGAACTGGCAATGGTCGATCGCCTAGCGGGAGCGCTGGCGCGAGCCTTGGCCGACGGGTCGCACGCATGAGCGACGAGCCGGTGCGTCCGCCGGGCGAATATCCGTCCGAGTTTGCCAGCTTCTTCATGGCTGGCTTCGAATGTTCCTCGCATCGGCGCGGCGACGGAGTGCGCCTCGATTTGATTGGCGCAACCGCACACGACAAACACGCTCTCGGCGACTATCGCAGCTGTGCTGCCCTTGGGCTTCGCACGATCCGCGACGGCTTGCGCTGGCACCTTATTGAAACTGCGCCAGGCGTCTTCGACTGGTCGGGTTGGATCTCAATGATCGAAGCGGCTCACGCGGCGGGGGTGCAGGTCGTCTGGGATATCTTCCACTATGGCTCACCAGATCACGTAGACCAAGGCGCCCCAGACTTTACAGAAGCCTATGTCCGCTTCGCCGCTGAAGCTGTCCGGGTCCATCGCTCCATCACAGGAGTAGCTCCCTTGGTGTGCCCGATCAATGAGATCTCATTTTTCGCATGGGCGATAGAGGTCGGCTATTTCCCACGCGTGGGGCCGAAGAAGCGGGGATGGTTCAAGCGACAGCTTGTGAGGGCAGCGGTTGCGGGCGTCAAGGCGATGCGCGATGCCGAACCTGATTGCCGGTTCATATGGGCTGAACCGCTAATCCATATTGCTCCCCGTGACCGTAGTCGTGCCGAGCAGCGGCGCGCGGAGAATGTTCGTCAGGGCCAGTTTGAAGCCTATGACATGCTGACGGGCCGTGCCGAGCCCGAATTGGGCGGCGCCGAGGACTGTGTCGACGTCATCGGACTTAACTTTTATCCGCACAACCAGTGGTACTTTCAGGGGCCAACGATACCGATGGGCCACCACGAATATCGGGCGCTTTCCGACATGTTGGTCGAAGTCGCAGAGCGCTACAGAAAGCCCATGTTCATCGCCGAGACAGGCGCTGAAGGATCAGGCCGGCCGGCATGGCTCCATTATGTTTGCGATGAGATCCGCGACGCAATGAGCCGTGGTGCCCCGATTCAGGGTATATGTCTGTACCCGGTGACTGCGTATCCCGGCTGGGACAATTCGCGCCACGCGGAAGTCGGCTTATTCTCCACGATTCATGCCGACGGTTCGCGCAGTCTTCGCCAGCCGGTTGCAAATGAATTGGAGCGCCAGCGCACACTGTTCGCGGCGGGTGTTTCGTAGCGGTCGAAGAAGGGGCGGGCCACGTCAGTAGGTGGGGAACTGCTCCGAATGTTGGCCGAGCATCGTCCGCTGCGTAAGCATCTGCACCGTGCCGTTTGCCGGCAGGCTCTGTTGAATGCGCGCGAACGTCGCCAGAGCCTGACCGACAACCTGATCCATATTGTAGTAGCGGTACGTGGCCAGGCGCCCGACGAACCACACTTCGGGGCACGCCGCTGCCAGCGCTTCATAGCGTTTGTACAGCGCCTCGTTTTCCGCCCGCGGCACCGGGTAATAGGGATCGCCGATATCGGTTGGATATTCGTAAGTCAGGCTGGTCTTCGGACTCTGCTGTCCGGTCAGATGCTTGTACTCGGTAATGCGGGTATAGTTTTCCGTCTGCGGATAGTTGACAACGGCGACCGGCTGAAACTGCTCGCAATCAAGTGTCACGTGCTCGAACCGAAGTGACCGATAAGGCAGACGACCAAGGCTCCAGTCGAAATATTCATCGACCGGCCCAGTGTAGATCATCCGCTGAAAGGGAATCTTGTCGCGAATTTCGCGATAGTCGGTCTGCAGCATGATCTTGATCCTTGGGTTGTCCAGCATGCGCTGGAACATGCGTGTATACCCGCCAGCCGGCATATTCTGGAAAGTGTCGCCAAAGTAGCGATCATCGCGGTTGATCCGCGTTGGGACCCGCGCAGTCACGGACTTGCTTAGTTGGGCCGGATCGACACCCCACTGCTTCCTTGTATAGCCGCGAAAGAATTTTTCGTAGAGTTCCCTGCCAACGGTGCTCACAACTACGTCTTCAGCTGTCCGGACTTCCTCGACCGTTTCTCGCCGGGATGCGAAGAACTCCTCCAACTGCTCGGGCGTCAATTCAAGATCGTACAGACGATTGATCGTGTCGAGGTTGATCGGTATCGGCAGCAGTTTTCCGTCGACCGAAGACAGTACGCGATGTTCGTAAGGCCTCCATTCGGTGAACTGCGAGAGGTAGTCTATGATCGATTGGGCGTTGGTGTGGAATATATGCGGCCCATAGCGGTGGACCAGAATTCCAGCTTCGTCGTAACAGTCATAAGCGTTGCCGCCGATGTGATTTCGCCGGTCGATGAGCAGGACGCTTTCCTGCCGTTGCGATGCGATGCGTTCGGCGAGCACGCTGCCAGCGAAGCCGGCGCCGACAATCAACCAATCGAACATGGTCAGGCTCCCCGGCGCAAAGGCACAATGCTTTTCATTGCATAGGCGCGCTGGATATGGGCAGCCATTGCGTCCCACGTTCGTTCCCAGGACATGTTAGCGAGGTAGGCATCGACTTCCTTCAACAGGAAATTCCGGGGACGTGACAGAAGGGACCGAAGCTTGGTTTCGATGTCTTCGGCGTCAACAATGTCGACCAGGCCTTCGGCGCCATAGGTGCGCACGACGTCCACAATCGCTGTGGAGACCACCGGCAGTCCGGCGGCCAGGAACTCAGGAGTTTTGGTCGGGCTGATATAGCGTGTCGCCTCGTTGAGCGCGAAGGGCATCCAGCCGGCGCTCCAGTGCCTGAGATAGCGAGGCAGGTCGGCGTAGGACTTGGCACCCAGCCAATGTAAGTTATTTGCGCGCGGCAGGCTTAACGGGTCGATCTTGACCACCGGGCCGAGCATGACGAAATGCACTTCGGGCATTGCCGCAGCCGCCTGTGCGATCATTTCAACGTCGAGCCGTTCGTCGATCACGCCGAAGAAGCCCACTCTCGGGTGAGGTATGTCTGCCTGGTCTACAGGGTCATCGCCGGGCTCTCTTGCCTTGTGGAAATGCGCAACGTCGATGCTGCTGGGGAAGGGAAAAATCGACTTGTGGAGGCTTCGTTTGGCCTCGTACAGACTCTGCCCGCCCGTGAACACGACATCAGCGCGCTGGAACAGCGCCTTTTCCATCTGCGTCAACTCTGCCGGCGCGTTCTTGAAGGCGGAGAGTTCATCCATGCAGTCGTAGACGCACACGTCGTAGCGGAGATGATCGCTGAAACGCAGCGCCATCGGCGTGTAGTACCATACAGTCAGCCGGTCATGCGGCGCTGAGGTGACGATTTGGTCGACGAATCTGCGCTGGATGGCGTCCGCCTTTGTTGCGGAAATGCCGGCCGGAAGAACCGGGGTTACGATTGTGATCATTGCAGATCGATCGTTCACCCGGATCGAAGGATAGCGTATTTCCTCGTAGACCGGCTCCTCAAAGTAAATTAGCTGCTGCTGTTTTGAGGCGTGCGTCAGAATATGCTGCGGGCGTTGGTGTACGAAATCCCACCTGAGGTGAGAAAAGCAAAGTAGAATAGACGATTTTATGGGGATATTTGATTTATTTTTTTTGCCACCCGCTATTTTCATGTAACATTCCTCTGAATGATATTTTGTAATTCTCCAGATTAACATATGTTAATCGAAGCACGCTCCTGATGAATCCTTTATCCGTACATCTAACTTTCATTTGAGTAAGTTGTTCCACGGATTTTAATTTGCTGTAGCCGCCGAGCCGGCCACTTGCGCAATTGAAGAGAAGCGGCGCTGCTACCAACACCTGACGGACATGTCGCCTCGGCCAAGGCGGAGGCGCTTGCAGCTTCATATCTCGCCAAATGTGGCGCATTCCCACAGAACGGCTGAAATCCGCTCAATCGTTCAACAACCATTCATGAGCGCAGGTATAAGAGTTAATGAGCCGCGCATGATTCGTTTTGGTCGCCACAGATGGCCAAAGAGGGCAGCCACCGTGAGAGAGTCGCAAGGAATGAAGTTCAACTTTGAAACCAACGTCTTTCCGTTGTTTCACCCGCAGTCCGTGGATGATCTGAAGGATCCTTGTCCGGTGTTCGACGGCGAGATTTGGCACGTCTTCGGTTCCAGCGGCACTGTCACGACTGAGAGTTGGAAAATACTACATGCCACGGCTCCGGATCTTTATGGGCCGTGGACTGAGCATGAGGCGCTCGACTTGCCGGTAACCGGATCGGGCATAGCGGCGCCCGGCGTCATTCATGAATGCGGCGTCTTCCATATGTTTATCCAGACCGAATTCATGAAGTCGGGCGGACGTTGCGAACATGCGGTTTCCAATGATGGCTTCAACTGGGTGGTGCTGAAACCGGCGATGTTGTCCCTGCCGGGCACCGATGAGGACGGGATCTATGATCCCCATCCGGCGATCATCGGCGGCAAGCGCTACATCGTCTATTCAGGCATGCCTAAATTCACCAGGGTGCCGCAGCCTGACGTCTATCTGGCGCGCAGCCAATCCGATTCCTGGTTCGGGCCGTGGAAACGTCTCGGCAAGATATTGGACCATCTCGACGTTCCCCATCACAATGCGCGCGAGCATCCGGACTACGAATGGGGGATCGAGGGCGCCCAACTGGTCGAACTGCCCGACGGTCGCGTGCTTCTCAACGCCACCTGCTTCCTTCCCGAGGGTCCGCGCGGAAGTCGTCAGCGCGTATTCTTCGCCATCGCCGACGACGTCCAGGGTCCCTACGTGTCGGTCGGCCCCGTGCTGGATCCTGGTGAGCCTGGGGAGAACGGCCATTCGACGGTAATGATCGAGGGCGGGAAACTGACCTTGTTTTACCAGAGCAGACGTGAGGCAACGAACCATCGCTGGCGTTTCGGACTGGCTAGGTGCGACCTGGATCAGCAAGTCCTTTCAAGAGTCGCCTAGCAGGGACGACCGGGGCCGAGGCGTCGTGGCTGTGTCATCACTATTTCATTCGCGTTCCTGCGATCGTCCATAGCGATAGTCCATAACGTAACGGTGATCGCAAGGCCGGCTCTGCCGCAAGGGTGCAGCAAACTACGGGCCATGATCGCGTCCTGGCTGGTTCTTCGTCAGGATCGACCGAGACCTGGATTACCTGGGGATCAACCACGTCGAGGGAGCCTTAGCAACTCATGACTGCCCAAGAAGGGGCCTGAGTGGAAGAAAGCGATCCAGTTCCTGCCTAGATGGGTTTGGGACGGGGTAACCCCACCGGAGGTGCGTCAGGCCTTCGAGGCCGTCGCTTAGGAGAAGGAGATGTTCCTTCCCTGCGACTAGGGCAGGGCATCCTTGCACTGCAAATAGATGAGAGTCCGTTGGCCTGCCAACCCGGCGAAACATTTTGCCACCGCGGCAGTTATACCGCTCCGGGGACGAAATTCGGGGCATGCCTTTGAACGATACTAGATTGGCGATACCGCTGGTCGGGGAAGTGGAAGACTCTGCGCCGAGATCGGCTGCCGGCCTGCCTTGGATCAAGTTAGCCGGTTCCTATTTCGCAACCGAGGACGGCGAGGCATGGACGCCGATCGGGCACAATGATGCGGTAAGCTGGCCCGAACTCAATGGCCTGTTCCGGCGCGCCGATATGGCCGGCGTGGAAAATCATCTCCGTTGGCTGAAGGAAAGCGGCGTCACCTGCCTCAGGCTGATGCTGGAATATGCCCAGGTTCGCCACCGCTACTTCGAGAAACCGCAGGGCCGCTTCGTGCCGGCAATGGTGCAATTGTGGGACGACCTCTTTCGTCTTTGCGAAAAACAGGGCTTAAGAATCCTGCTCACCCCCTTTGATACGTTCTGGCAGTGGCTGCACTGGCGCCACCACCCCTACAACCGCAATAACGGAGGCGTGCTGGACCACCCGTCGCGATTCCTGATCTGCGTCGAGACGCGCCGCGCGATCAAGGCAAGGCTGGAATTCGTGGTTCGCAGATGGAGCGGCAGCGGAGCCTTCTTCGCATGGGACCTCTGGAACGAGATCCATCCCGAGCAGGCTCAGGGCAGCGCGGATGGCTTCGGCGCCTTCATCCATGATCTCAGCGATTTTGTGCGCCGGCTGGAAACGTCACTTTACGGCCGCTCTCACCCGCAGACCGTCTCGCTGTTCGGACCTGAGCTTCGCTGGCGGCCCCACATGCCGCTGCCCGGGCCGATCTTCCGCCACCCAGACCTCGACTTCGCCTCCCTCCATCTCTACGAGGAGGGCACGATCGATGACCCCAGTGACACGGTGGCGCCGGCGCTCGGCATGGCGCGGATCGTCGGGGAGGCGCTCGGCGAAATCCGTGACGGCCGCCCTTTTCTCGATTCCGAGCACGGCCCGATCCACTCGTTCAAGGACAAGAAAATCACGCTTCCGGAACCTTTCGATGATGAATATTTCCGCCATTTGCAATGGGCTCACCTGGCGGCGGGGGGCGCGGGTGGCGGCATGCGGTGGCCAAACCGCACCCCGCACGTGCTCACCCCCGGCATGCGGCGGGCGCAGCGTTCGCTGGCCGATTTCCTCCCTCTGATCGACTGGGTTTCGTTCCGGCGTGCCCATCTCGGCAACAAGATGCGGGTTTCCGGTCCCGACGCCGCGGCTGTTGCCTGCGGTGACGATTCCCAGGCAGTGGTCTGGCTGGTTCGCCGCGACACGATCGGGGGGAACGGTATGCTTCGCGCCGGCGCTGCGCCGGTTCCGGTCGCCTTGGAGCTGCCCGGGTTGGCTCGCGGCACCTATCGCGTCATCGCCTGGGATACCACTGCCGGCAGGCAAACGGCGGATTGGCAAGCGAATTCGGACGGCTGGCTGAAGCTTGATGTGCCGCCGTTCTCCGCCGATGTCGCCCTTGCCATCCGCCGAGGCGTTCTGGCTGCGCCATAACTATTTCATCCGCGGTCCCGTTGGTCCAAGCAGAGCCACGGGAAATATCTCTCACGACCTGCGGCAAGACTCGAAGGGGTAGCGTGGTCGAGGGATCCGCAGGTTGCGCTCAAGGTCGCTGGCAGGCGCCGCATTCGCCGCCGGCTGTCAAGAAAGCGCCGCTTGCGGCTGCAAAATAAGGCTGTAGTTCGCTGTCACGTCCAGAAATAGCGCACGGTGTGGAAGAAAACCGGGGCGGCGAAGACCAGGCTGTCGGCGCGGTCCATCATGCCGCCATGGCCCTCGATCAGATGGCCCCAGTCCTTCACCCCCTGATCGCGCTTGATGGCGGAGGCGACCAGTCCGCCGAGGAATCCCATCAAGCAGGCGATGAAGGCGACGCCCGCCGCCTGGAGCGGCGAAAACGGTGTCAGGAACGACAGCAGCGCGCCAAGCAGGCTCGACGTCGCCAGCCCGCCGACCAGCCCTTCCCAGGTCTTCGACGGCGAAACCTTCGGCGACATCAAGTGCCTGCCGAACAGCTTGCCGAAGATGTATTGCAGCACGTCGCTGCCTTGCACGGTGATGATCAGGAATGCGATCAGCAACAAATTGCGGCCCTCGAAGCCGGGCACCTCGAGCGTCAGCAGCGCCGGCACGTGGCTGACGCAGTAGACCGAGATCATGACGGCCCACTGCTGCGCCGAGACGCGCTCGAGAAAGCGCTCGGTGTCGCCATGAAGCGCGGTGATCGCCGGCATCAGCAGGAAACAGTAGACCGGGATGAAGATGGTGAAGAGCCCGTACCAGGCGGTCCACACCAGCCAGTACTGGAACGGGATGATGATGCCGAACATGCCGAGCAGCACCCAGTGGTCGCTGCGGCGGCTGTGCGTCAGCGTCACGAATTCACGCAAGGCCGCAAACGAGATCAGCGCGAACAGGATGGTCATGCCGGAGCGGCCGAAGAAGAAGGCGACGGTGATCGCGACCACCATCACCCACCAGGCGTTGATGCGCTGGTTGAGGTTGACCAGCGTCGAGGACAGCGGCTTCGGCGCGCGCCACGACAGGATGCCGGCAACCAGGCTTGCTGTGGTCAGCACCGCAGTGAGGCCGACAACCAGAATGAGGGTCTCGTGCATTGGCATGTTGTTCTAGTCGTCCCTCCGAGCATCGTGCCGGATATCGGATCCGGCACGATGCTCTACGCACTTTTGGTCGCATGATGTTTTCCGGAAAACCGGATTCCACTTTTCCGCATCATGCGTTGGCGGGCGGGGGTTCAGCGCAAGCAGTGTTTGGCGGGCGCGGTCGAGAAAGGCCCGGCGTTCCTCGCCGGGCGCAATGGCGATCGGCGCGCCGAAGACTACGCGGCAGAGCAGCGGCACCGGCACGAATTGGCCCTTGGGCAGCACCCGCGACATGTTCTCGATCCAGCACGGGATGAGTTCGACGTCGGGCCGCGCCATCGAGAGATTATAGAGGCCGGAGCGGAACGGCAGAAGCGGCTCGTCTGTCATGTTGCGCGTGCCTTCGGGGAAGATGATCAGCGAATGACCCTCATCGAGCACCGACAGCATGATCGAGATCGGATTCTGAGCCTCATCGATCCACTGCCGGTGGATGAGCACCGAGGAGAGCATGTCCTGCGCGATGAACCGGCGCAGCCGCGATTTTCCCCAATAGTCGGCGGCAGCGACGGCATGGGTGCGGGCGCGCTCCTTCTCGCTGAGGCAGGCAGACAGCAGGATGAAATCGCCGTGGCTGGCATGGTTGGCGAAGTAGATGCGCTGCCGGTCCGACGGCTGGCTGCCGTTCCAGATCGGCCGCACCCCGGTCACCGCCCAGGCCAGCGCCGATAGGCCGACCGAGGTCACGGTCTGCAGCAGGGTGAAAGTCTTTGTGCCGAGCTTGCTCATCGTCCGGCTCAGAAAGACAAGGCGACAGCGGATGCCGCCACGAACAGGCCGAGCGCGATGCGCTGCTTCATCAGCAGGCGCTGCGTGCCCGCGATGCGCCGGTCGAGCGAGCGGATGCCGGCAGCGGCCGGTTTGACGCGCATGCGCGCCAGCACGTCGTCGACCGAGGCACCGCCGGCGGCTTCGCTGATGTGGCTCGCCATCAGCCAGAACAGCAGCGCGTCGAAGACAAGCAGGGCCGAGACGGCGAGGGTGACCATGCCGCTCGCTGCCGCGACCAGCCAGGCCGCCGACGCCAGCGTCGTCGGCTGCGGCTGCGCTGCCACGGCAATGAACGGCGCGGCCACCAACGCGGCCAGCACCAGCAGCAGCGGCCACACCGCCTGCGTCATCAGGCTGGCGGCGAAGGCCTCGGCTTTGTCTCGATGGGCACTCATGCCGGCTCGTCCGCCGCGATCCGAAGATGCACCGGACGGCCCGATGCCGCTAGCCGCTTATGCGCCTGCGCCGGCGTTGGCGAGCGACCGCTGGCAACCAGCCAGTTGGCGACGATGCCGGCGCTGCGCTGGAAGCCGAGCGCGCAGCAGACCAGCACGGTGCCGTGGCCGCGGGCCGCCTCGATCGCCGCCACCGCTTGCGTTTGCGCCGCTTGCGAGGGCGGCAAAAGATCGACCATGGCGACAGCCGTCCAGCGGCAGGTGACGCCGCGCGGGCTTTCCAACTCGCCGGCAAGGTCGATCACCGTGCCGAAAGCGTCGGCCTCGGCGGCGGTGGGAAAGCGACCGAGGAAGACGCCGTCGGCGATCGCGACATGCGGCGGCAGCTTGCGCGTCCACACCCATACATTGATCCTGGCGCCAAGCCGGTAAGGCAGCAGCAAAACACGGCTGGCCAGCGAGACGCTGCCATCGGCCGCTTTCTGGAACACTTTGGCGCCGGCTCCGACATAGGCGAAGGCGACGATGGCCAGCGCCAGCGCCGGCCACAGCAGGATGAGCCACAGCGCCGAGACGAAGGCGCCGGCAACGGCGCCGGCCAGTGCCAGGGCTGCGACGAGCGCGTAGAACAGCGCCAGCCGCCGTGCCTTGGGATCGGCGGTCAGCCGGAAGCCGGCGAACGGCAATTCGCCGTCGCGCGGGAACAGCCACAGGGCGAAGAAGCCGAGCAAAGCGCCGGTCGGGATATCGATGACATGGTGCTGCCATGTCGTCAGCACCGAGGCGCCGATCAGGAAACACCAGACGTGGCAGACGATGGCGGCCAGGCCTTTGAGCCGACAGCGCCAATGATCCCAGATGATGACAAGCAGCGCGATGTGCAGCGACGGCGCCTGGTTGAACGGCTTGTCGAAGCCGCCGAGCACCGCGAACATGAACCCCGGCAGGCCTGATGTCTGCGGCCGCATGAAGGTCGCCGTCAGCGGGAACAGGATGAAACAGGCGACGGCGATGATCTGCGCCGTGAGGTAACGGCCGGCGAGCCGGTCGACGCCGCGCTTGGTATCGTTCAACAGCAGCGACAGGCCGTAGAACAGGTTGATCGACCAGTAGGGCACGATCGTCCAGGCGATGAACGGGATGCCGCGCTCCCAGGCAAAGACGATGCTGCCGACATCGTCGCGCTGCGACGCCAGCCAGTTGGCGAAGCCGTAGGTCACGTAGAAGAACGGCGCCAGAAACGCCAGCCACAACGCAGCGCGCAGCACGATTCCGGCGTACGGCTCGCGCGCCGAGGCAGAAAGGGCAGGGGCCGCGGCAACGGCGGCGCCAAGGACTGGCAAGACCATGCTCAGACGCGCCGCGCGATCGAGACGGTGAAGATGCCCCACTGGTCGATGCGCTGGTCGAGCTTTTCGAAGCCGGCCGCCGCCACCAGCTGGTCCATCTCGCCTTGCGTGCGCCGGCGCATCACCCAGGCCTGGCCGCCGCGATGCGAGGTCAGGCTGCGCGCGATCATTTCGAGCTGCGGATGCCAGGGCTGGTTGGTGTAGAGAAGCAGGCTGCCGGGCTGCATCGCCTTGGCCAGCCCGCCGAGCGAGCGGGCGATCATGGCGTTGTCGGCAAACAATTCGTAAAGCCCGGAGACGATGGCCAGGTCCGGCGCCGGATCGAGCCCGGCCAGCATTTGGGCGTCGAATGCGTCGGCCTGGTGGAACGAGACGCTGGTCGGCAGGTGCCGCTCGGCGATCAGCTTGCGGCCGAGCGAAACGTTGAGGTCGGAAAAATCCTGCAGCCGCACGCTGGCCGGCGGCTCAGTGCATTTGGCGACGGCGTCGAGCACGTAGCGGCCGTGGCCAGCGGCGATATCGACGATATGGACCGGCCGGCCGGCCTTCAGCGTCCGAGTGGCGCTGCCGATCAGCTCTTCCAGGTGCACCTTGCGCTGGCGGATGCCGCGCCAGCCGATGGCGTCGAGAAAGGTGCGGTCGATCATGCGGCCGAGCGGACCGTGGCCCCGCGCCTCGTTCTCGTAGACATAGTCGAGAGTCGAGCCGGAATCGAAGCCGGTGGCAATTCCCGTCTTCATGCCTGACGACAGCCAGGCGCCCATACGGATCGAGGCGCGGCTCATTGCCCAGTAGAGGCCCCTCGGCGACAGCAGGGCGAGCGGCGAGGCGAGCCGGTCGGCCTCGTCGCGTGTGAAGCCGGCGCGGTCGGCCGCGGTCAGGTCGACCGGTTTCTCCGGGGTCGCGAACTGTCTTTCGAGGAACGGCTTGATCAGGTCGAGTGCCTTGCGGCGTTCGCGTTCGCCGAGCGTGTCGTGGAAGAAGCCGGGCAGCACATGCCGCTCCTTGGCTGGGCTGGCGAGATTGACGAAGAACTCGTGCTGAGGTCCATGCCGCACCACCCAGTCGCTGCCGGAGATGAGCAATTGCGTCGGCACGGTGATGGCGCGGGCGTCGGCGACGATACGCGCGGCGTGATCGTAGAGCTCGACCAGGATGTTGGATGCGATCGGCCGCGTGATCAGCGGATCGGCCTCGAAGGAGACGATGCGCTCGGGGTCATGCGTCAGGAACTTGGCCTTGACGTAGGAATTGACGAAGAAGCGGCCCTTGATCTTCTGCCACAGCGCAATGCCTTGCTTGGCGAAGGGCACGTAGAGCTTGACCGAAAAGGCCGGCGAGGCCAGCACCACAGCGCGAATCTGCGGTGCATAATCATGCACCCAGGCGGCGGCGAGCACCGCGCCGAACGATTGGGCGATCAGCGCGATGTCGCGCTGGCCGAACCCGTCTCTGCCGATCTCGCGCACGAAACAATCGATGTCGCGCACCAGCGCGGCAAAGGACGGCGCATAGCCGCGTTCGCCGGCCGAGCGGCCATTGCCGCGCGCGTCCCAGGCATAAAAGGCATGGTCGGACATGTCGAGTTCGTCGACCAGATGCGCCATGCGGCCGCCATGCTCGTGGCCGCGGTGGAACAGCAGGACCGCGCCCTTGGCAGGTTGCCCGACCGCCGGCCAGTAGCGGTAGAAGATCTCGGTGCCGTCATGCGTGCGGAAGGTGCGCTCCTGCGCCACCCGCTGCTCACTTGCGGAAGCGGCAATCGTTGGTTCATGAAGCATGTTGTTCCCCTGGCGGATGCGACCGGAATTTCAGCCACCGCTCCCGTTAAGGCCGCTGCGTATCCGGTTGATGGCGGTCACCAGCGAGAGTGTAGCCATTGCCGGAAACACAAACCGCGTGATCGCTTCCACCCATAGGCCGCAGGCGATGAGGAAGGCGACGATGCCGAGCGCCAGCGCCCGATCGCTCTTGCCGAACGGCCCGGCATAATTGCGCCCCGTGCCCGCCACGATGCCGAGCACACCGGCGAATTCCACAAGCACTGCCGTGACGGCAAAGGCGACGACGCCCCAGGCGGGGAAGAGAGCGGCAAAGGCCAGGATCAGCGCGAGGTCTGAGACGACGTCGCAGAGTTCGTTGAGGTACATGCCAAGCTTCGAGGCCTGACCATGTTCCCGCGCGAGCATGCCGTCGATGGCGTTGAGCGCCATGCGCGCAAACAGCACCACCGGCATCAGGATGAAGATCGCGCGATGGCCGGCAAGGGCCGCGACCAGAATGCCGGTGGCGACCGACAGGGCGGCAGCCAGTAGCGTGATCTGGTTGGCGGTGACGCCGGCCCCGGCCAGCCGGTCGGCGAGCGGCCGCAGCTTCGCCTGGAAGGCCGGTTTGAGCGCATAAAGCGTCGGCATGTGCGAACCCCCCGGCCGCGGTGCAACTAACGTCTGCGAGGATGGTCAATTGGCGCGCAAGACGCAAGGGCGGCGAGCGGTTGTACATGGTTACGATCAGCAGCGCTGGCCGAGGCAACAAGCGACCGCTGTGCAAGCTCGGAATAGAGCGCCTGGCATGTGCGGGGAATCCGCTGCACGTGCGTTGTTACCGTTTCGCGAAAGCGGTAACAACTCCGCTTAAGCTGCGTGGACGCGGGCCGAAACCAGTTTATTGGCAGTCCGCTCTCTTCCTGGTGCACGCTCTGCGGCCGCCATCATGCCGGATCGAAACAGCTCCCGCCGTTTGGTGGGCATGGCTCACCTCTCAGTGCTACTTTACAAATATTCGTGCATATGTGAAGTATATCCACCAAAGGATCATCCATGACAGCCAATCGTTTCGCCACACGCCTCAATTCCTTTGCCTCGCGGCCACAGGCCGAATGGCCGGATCTTATCGGCAAGCCGTCCATGCTGCAGATGGCGGCGCGTGCGGCGAAGGTTGCGGGGCTGACCGACCTCGACCTCAACTTTCCCGATCATGTCGATGAAAACCCTGCCGAAATGGCGCGAAAGCTCGGCGACATCGGCCTTTCCGTCAATGGTTTTGCCATGCGCTACTACTCCAATCCGGCCTTCAAGCTCGGCGCCTTCACCAATCCTGATCCCGCGGTTCGCCGCGAAGCCATCGACCTGACCAAGGCTGGCATCGATGCCGCTCGTGAGGCCGGCACCAATCTGATGACGCTGTGGCTCGGGCAGGACGGCTTCGATTATGCCTTCCAGGCCGATTACGCCGCGCTCTGGCAACACGAGATTGATGGGATTCGTGAAGTTGCAGCGCACGACCCCGATTGCCAGATCAGCCTGGAATACAAGCCCAACGAGCCGCGCTCCTACAGCCTGATGCCCGACGCGGCGACGACATTGCTGGCCATCCGCGAGATCGCCCTGCCCAATCTCGGCGTGACGCTTGATTTCGCCCATGTGCTCTATGCCGACGAGCAGCCGGCCTTTGCCGCAGCACTCGTCGCGCGCCACAGCAAGCTGCTCGGCGTCCATCTCAATGACGGCTACGCCAAGCGCGACGACGGCCTGATGGTCGGCGCGGTGCATACGCTGCAGACGATCGAGCTGCTCAGGCAGATCCGCCGCGACGGCTACGCCGGCGCCATCTACTTCGACACGTTTCCCGACATGACCGGGCTCGATCCGGTCCACGAATGCGAAGTCAACATCGCGACCGTCAAGCGCATGCTGCGCGTCGTCGATCGGCTGGAAAAGGACAACCGCCTGTCCACCGCCGTCGACCGTCAGGACGCGGTCGCGTCGCAGGCCATCATCCAGGAAGCCATGCTCGGACCCGACAGCTGAGCCGGCCTTCACCATTTTCAACAAGGGAGGAAGACCATGAAATTTCTGCTTGCCACCGCTGCCGCTGGCCTGATGGCGCTGTCCATCGGCTCGGCTTTTTCCGCGGACCTTGCGCCGCTCAATTCCGACACCGAGAAGGATCGGATCGACTGGTCGCAGCTCGAGGCCAAGTTCGGTGCGTTCCCCAAGCTGCCCGACGGCACCAGGGCCGGCGCCGTCTCCAAGACGCTGACCAACGAATACTGGCGCTCGCTGGGTGAGGGCTACAAGTCGTTCGGCGACCGCGTCGCTGTTCCCGTCGTCTACCAGGCGGCGCAGAGCGAGGGCGACCAGCTCGGCCAACTCACAATCGCCGAAGGCCTAGTCACGCAAGGCTACAACGTGCTGCTCGTCTCGCCGCAGACCGACTCCAACCTGCAGCCGATCATGGAACAGGCCAAGGCCGCCAACGTGCCGGTGGTCAACGTCAATGACGCGGTCATCCCGCAGGCCGAGCACTATGTCGGCAATGTCCAGCGCGACAATGGCGTGCGCGTCGCCAGATGGTTCATCAAGAACCGGCCGGATGGCGGCAAGGTCGCCATCGTCGAAGGCCAGGCCGGCGTCTATGCCGCCGTCCAGCGCACCGACGGCTTCAAGGCCACGATCACCGAGGCCGGCAAGTTCGAGGTCGTCGCCAGCGTCCCCGGCAACTGGGATCGCCAGACCTCCTACGACGCGGCCACCAACATCCTGCAACAGCACCCCGACCTGATCGGCTTCTATGCCAACAATGACGGCATGGCGCTGGGCATCGTTGAGGCGGTCAAGGCCGCCGGGCTGCAGGACAAGGTCGCCGTCTTCGGCACCGACGGCATCTCCGACGCCTATGCCTCGATCCGCGCCGGGGAGCTGACCGGCACCGTCGATAGCTTCCCGGTGCTGACCGGCGAGGTGGCGCTGGAATCGGCGCTGCGACTGGTGGCCGGGCAGAAGCTGCCTCGTGTCGTCGCCACGCCGCAGGCGCTGATCACCAGGGGCAATGCCGACCGTTATTCCGGCGCCGGCGACGCCGTGCGCAAGGCGCTGCTCGAGGACGCGGCAGCGGGCAATTAAGCGGCAGGACTACAGGTGCCGGCCCTTCGGCTGGCGCCCTTTGCCTGGAGAATAGAACCAATGTCCGTGATCCCCCGGCTGCAATTCGAGGGCATTTCCAAGATGTTTCCGGCCGTGCGGGCGCTGGGCGATGTGTCTTTTTCGGTCGGCGGCGGCGAAATCCATGGCCTGCTTGGTGAGAACGGCGCCGGCAAATCGACGCTGCTGCGCATCCTGTCGGGGGTCTACAGGCCGACAGCCGGAAGCGTGCTGATCGACGGCAGACCGGTAGCGCTGAACAACCCGGTCGCGGCGCGCGCAGCGGGCGTCGCCATGATCCATCAGGAATTGCAGCAGGTGCCGCACCTCAGCGTCGCCCAGAACATGTTCCTCGGCCATCCGCTGACGCGCGGCGGCATCTTCGTCGCACGGCGCGAGCAGGAACGCCGCGCCGCGGAAGCCCTTGCCGCCATAGACCCGACGATCGATCCGGCAGCTCCGCTCGGCAGCCTGAAAGTCGCGCAGCGGCAGATCGTCGAGATCGCCCGCGCGCTGCTCGATCGTGCGCGCATCGTGGCGATGGACGAGCCAACATCGAGCCTGACGCCGAGCGAGTTCGAGCGACTGGCCGAAGTCATTGCCGGCCTGGCCCGCGACGGTGTCGCGGTCGTCTATGTCTCGCACAAGCTGGACGAGGTGTTCGGCATCTGCCAACGCGCCACCATCATGCGCGACGGCGTCGTGGTCGATTCGGTCAATCTCGCGCAGGTGTCGGAAAAGGCCGTCGTTTCGATGATGGTCGGCCGCGAGCTTGCCCAGGAACAGCACCGCTCGCGCGCATCCAGCGAGGTCAGGCTGAGCGTGCGTTGCCTCGCCTCGGCAACCAAGGTCCATGACGTCTCGTTCGACCTGCATCGCGGCGAGGTGCTGGGCATTGCCGGCCTGGTCGGCTCGGGCCGCACCGAACTGCTGCGGCTGCTGGCCGGCGCCGACCGCGCCTCATCAGGCACGGTCGAGATCGACGGCAAGGCGATCAAACTTTCCAATCCGCGCGACGCCATCGCCGCCGGTATCGGCCTGGTGCCGGAGGAGCGCAAGCGCGAAGGCATCGTGCCGTTGCGGTCGATCTCCAGCAATATGGCGCTGGCGTCGATGGGCGTGTTCGCACCGCGCGGCGTCATCGATCACACCAGGCTGAAGCGGATCGCGGCTGAGAAGATGAAGCGGGTCAATCTCAGGCCATTCCTGCTCGACCGGCCGATCCGGCTGTTCAGCGGCGGCAACCAGCAGAAGGCGATTATTGGGCGCTGGCTGGCGGCGGGAACGCGCATCCTTTTGTTCGATGAGCCGACGCGCGGCATCGATGTCGGCGCCAAGGCGGAGATCTATCATTTGATCGAGGAGCTCGCCGCCGAAAGCCATTCGGTCGTCGTCGTGTCGTCCGAGCTTCCCGAGGTGATCCGGCTCGCCGACCGCGTGCTGGTCATGCGCGACGGCACGGTCGCCGCCGAACTCGGCCGGGCTGATCTCAGCGAACAGGCAATCGCGGCGCATGCCATACCCCAATCGGAAGCGAGGGCCGGCACGGCGCGCCACGTCGGCGTAACAGACAGGACCAGCGGATGACTGATGTAACGGAACATGCAGCAGCCCGGCCACGGGCGGATTTCCTGCACCGGTTTTCCGTGCGCGACGCCGGCACGCTGATCGGCCTGGTGGTGATCCTCGCCGTCTTCGGTGCGCTGGTCCCGGGCTTCTTTGCTGAGCGCAATCTGATCAACATCCTGCAGCAGTCGAGCATCAACGCCTGCCTGGCGTTGGGCATGACGCTGGTGATTATCTCGGGCGGCATCGATTTGTCGGTCGGACCGACGGCGGCTCTTTCGGCCGTCATCTCGGCGTCTATGCTGGTTGCCGGCGTGCCGTTTCCGCTGGCCATCGCCGCCGGCTTCGCCATCGGCCTCGTCTGCGGGCTGCTCAACGGCGTGCTGGTCGCCTATGTCGGGCTGCAACCTTTCATCGTCACGCTGGGAACGCTCAGCACCTACCGGGCGCTGGCGCTGATCTATACCGGCGGCAACCCGGTGCTCGGCCTGCCTGCCGGCTTCCGCGCCATCTTCAACGGATCTTTGTTCGGATTGCCATTGGCGGTCATCATCGTTGCCGTGGTCGCGCTGATCGCCTGGATCATCCTCAAGAAGACGCCGTTCGGCGAATATCTGCTCGCCGTCGGCGGCAACGAGGAGGCCGCCTACATAGCCGGCGTGCCGATCGCCCGCACCAAGATCGCTGCCTACATGATCTCGGGCCTGCTGGCGGCCCTTGCCGCGCAGATCCTGATTGGCCGGCTGGGTGCTGCTGAGTCCATTCTCGGCAATCTCTGGGAGCTCGATGCGATTGCCGCGGCGGCCATCGGCGGCGCCTCGCTGATGGGCGGCAAGGGCAGCGTGGTCGGCACCATTCTGGGCGCCGTCATCCTCGGCTCCATGCGCAACGGCCTGACGCTGATGAATGTCCAGTCCTTCTATCAGCTCCTGGCAACTGGCCTTATAATCCTCGCCGCGATGCTCATCGATCGCGGGACGAGGGGACGTGGATGACCTTGACCAGTCTGGATCTGAAAGCAGTAGGACCGCGGATTCGCATGATGATGCCGCATCTGACGCCGCTCGAGGCCAAGGTGGTGGAAACCGTGTTCGGGCGGCGCGGCTTCGACGAGAGCATTCCGCTCAAGCAGATCGCCGAGGAGGCCGGCGTGTCGGAGGCGATGGTCGTCAAGATCGCCAAGAAGCTGGGTTTTTCCGGCTATCGCGACTTCCGCACCGCGGTCTATGAGTACAGCCGCCTGCCGACCGCCGAAATGCACCAGGAGCTGTCGGTCGACGACAGTTCGGCCGAGATCGTACAGAAGGTATTCCGCACCTCCATCCAGGCGTTGGAGGAAACGCTGGCCATCCTGGACATGGACGATTTCGACCGCGCCGCCGATCTTCTCTACCGCGCCAAGAACCGTGATTTCTATGGCGTCGGCGGCTCGGCGCAGATCGCGCGCGACGTCTCGCACAAATTCCTGCGCATCGGCATCCGCGCATCAGTCTACGACGATTCGCACATGATGCTGATGTCGGCATCGCTGCTTGGCGCCGACGACATCGCCGTCGGCTTCTCGCATTCCGGCAACACCAGCGCCGTCATCGACGCCATCCACCTCGCCCGCAAGAGCGGGGCGCGGACGCTGGCGATCACTAACTACGACAACTCGCCGCTGGCCGCCGTCGCCGACATCGTGCTGTGCTCGACCGCGCAGGGCTCGCCATTGATGGGCGAGAACGCGGCGGCACGCATTGCCCAACTCAACATTCTCGACGCGCTGTTCGTCGCGGTGGCGCAGCGCGACTACCAGGCGGCGGAGCGCAATCTCGGCCGTACCATGTCGGCGGTGACGTCGAAACGCCGGGACAGGGGCACATGACGGCTTCCCCGCCGCTGGTCACCGTGTTCGGCAGCCTGCATTACGACATCATGGTCGAAGCCCCCGACCGCCCGCGCAAAGGCGAAACTGTGACCGGCCATGCCTGGCAGCCGAAATGTGGCGGCAAGGGCGGCAATCAGGCGGTGTCGGCCGCGCGGGCCGGCGTGCGCTCGGCGATGATCGGCGCCGTTGGCGATGACGATTTCGGCCGCGTGCTTCTCGGTAATCTCGAACGCAAAGGCGTCGACAGCCGCTTCGTGCGGGTCGCGCCTGGCGCCGGCTCCGGCATGAGCGTGGCGATCTTCGACGACGGCGGCGACTATGGCGCCGTGATCGTCTCAGGCAGCAATCTCACCTTGGGCGAGAAGGACATCGCCGCCGCGACCGAGATGGTTGCGCACACGGCGGTGCTGCTGCTGCAGAACGAGGTGCCTGAAGCCGCCAACATTGCCGCAGCGCGGGCGGTGAGGAGACACGGTGGTCGGATCGTGCTCAACGCCGCGCCCGCGCGAAAGCTGACCGGCGAACTGATCGCACTCACCGATATCGTTATCGTTAACGCCATCGAGGCGGAATTTCTGGCCGGCATTCCGGTCGTCGACACGCTCGAGGGGGCTGCCGAGGCGGCACGCATGCTGGTCGATTTCTACCCGGCCGCGATCGTCACGGCCGGCGGGGAGGGCGTTGCCTATTGCGACCGCGACGGCCAGGCGTTCGCGCTGGCGGCGATCCCGGTGAAGGTCGTCAGCACCCATGGCGCCGGCGACGAGTTCGTCGGCGCGTTCGCGGCAGGCCTTGCCCGCGGGCATCAGGTCGAGGTCGCCATCGCCGCCGCCAACGCCGCCGCGGCCTTGCTGGTCGCCACGCCGGAAACGGAAGCGCGAGGCGATCTGAGACAAGGCCCTGAGAAGGGGGCGCTGAGAAGGGGGCGCTGAGAAGGGCGCGCGCGCATCTC
Organism: Mesorhizobium sp. f-mel; assembly: GCF_053850215.1. Classification (NCBI taxonomy): domain Bacteria; kingdom Pseudomonadati; phylum Pseudomonadota; class Alphaproteobacteria; order Hyphomicrobiales; family Phyllobacteriaceae; genus Mesorhizobium; species Mesorhizobium sp. f-mel. The sequence goes on along the minus strand of NZ_JBSPTO010000028.1, from coordinate 40,584 downwards.
AGCTATAGGGCGACCAGCACTGCTGGCGAGGGCCGGCGGCGCAACGACGCCCTCAGGATGGCAGCTCGGCATAGTCGGGCGGGGCTCATTGGGGATGATGCTTTGTTAGCATCGGACTGGCGAGCCGCTTACGGCAACAAGGTTAGTTCGGTGCACCACCAGCAAGAAGTTATCGAAAGCCGTTCGTCGTCACCAGCGGCACGTGCCAGATGCGTTGCCCACGCGCGGAATGGCTCCCGGTTCGGGGTCTATATGCGGCTTTAGAGCTGGATGAATTGAGGCTGAATCGAAAGGGGATTCCCGAAGGCGAGCAAATCAGATTCAACCTGCTGGCTGGGTCAGGAGGCCAGCATGGATGGGCAAGCCTTATTCGATGGATCTTCGCACGCGGGTGGTAGCATCGGTTGAGCAGGAGGGCCTGTCGCGACGTCAGGCGGCAGAGCGCTACGGGGTTGGAATCAGCACGGCCATCCAATGGGTGCGCCGCTTGCGCGAGACGAACAAGCTGACACCCGGCAAGATGGGTGGGCACAGGCCGAAGAAGATTGCTGGCGCACATCGGGACTGGCTGCTGCAGCGCTGCCGAGCCGAAGATTTTACGCTGCGCGGTCTTGTGGCCGAGCTTGGCGATCACGGCCTGAAGGTCGATTACCGCTCGGTGTGGGAGTTCGTCCATGCCGAGAAGCTCAGTCACAAAAAAAGACGCTGATCGCGGCTGAGCAGGATCGCCCCGATGTGGCGCGCAGGCGAGCACAGTGGGCAAAGTATCAGGACCGCATCGATCCTTCCCGCCTGGTCTTCATCGATGAGACCTGGACCAAGACCAATATGGCGCCGCTCAGAGGATGGGCGCCGCGTGGCCAAAGGCTCAGGGCCAAGGTGCCGCACGGCCATTGGAAGACCATGACCTTCTTGGCGGCGCTGCGCCACGACCGCGTCGATGCACCATGGCTGATCGACGGACCGATCAACGGCGAGCGTTTCCAGCTCTATGTCGACAAGGTTCTCGTCCCCACCCTCAAGCCCGGTGACATCGTCATCATGACAATCTCGGTTCGCACAAAGGCAAGGCCGTGCGCCGTGCCATCCGCTCGGCCCGCGCCAGGCTGTTCTTGCTGCCCAAATACTCCCCCGACCTCAACCCTATTGAGAAATTCTTCGCCAAGCTCAAGCACTGGCTGCGCAAGGCTGCCAGGCGAACAGTCGAGACCGTCTGTGACGCCATCGGCCAAATCCTCGGCACTGTCACCTCAACCGAATGCAGAAACTACTTCATCGAGGCCGGCTGTGCGCCAACCTAAATTCACCCCGCTCTAGCATCGCGACTTGCCAGCAATGGCGCCCGTGATAGGCGATAGAAAGGCCCGCGCCGTTTAATTGTAGGACGCGGGGCAGGGTATTGCGGCCCAGGATTGTTCACGCCTGGTCACACGACGACCGGGCCGGTCGCAAACGGCTGCACTTTAGTGGAACCTAATTTAAATGACGCTATTATCGTGCATGGGGAAACGCGAGGTCCAGACCGTTACTGAATACCGAATAGCTGGAGATCAGCTGACCGATGATCCAGTGATCGCTCTCGATATCGCGGAACGGATATTGCAGGCAGCCGAGCACGACCGGATTGTCTATGTCGTCGCGACAGCAGAGCCACCCCAAGCCGACCTTATCGAGAAAACAGAGCCTCAACAGATCAGGGCTACCAGAACCTCTTTCCGCGACCTTGAAGTTTTGCTGCTTGTTCTCTATGCGGCCTATGCACTCGTCGTGCTGGGTGTCACCGCTTTCGTGGTGATGGAGTTAGGCCCTGTTCTGTAGACGTGCTTCAGCAGTTCGATAATCGAAACGAAAGCCCGCCACCCTTTCGGATGACGGGCTCCGTTGCCTGGATGCCAGGAACGCCACGGTAGCGACTTCTGCTACTAATGCTCCCGTAGATATTCAATATGCGGCCTCCGCGCCGCCTGGCGCATCGGCTGAACAAATGAAGCCCGCGCCTCTGGCGGAGAGCGCGGGCCCGATCGGGTTGCAGCCCGATCCGCAGCAGGAACCCGGAGGTTCCGCCGCTCGGGAGTAATTATTAGAACTTTCTAATATCCATGCATCGTCCGGATGAATGATGTAACCGCCCTCGTAAACGAACACCTTGTCAGGAGATTCTTTTGCCTGAGTCATGTTTGCTCCCTCTCCGCCGGGCCTCAAGCAAACTTTTGAGACAAACGTTCGTATTGGTGGATGGGAGCGCTTTCAGGGAGAAAGCCGTGGGCAGACAGCAACGCACCGTCTTTTTGGTCGCGATCTTTGCGTGTGTCCTTGGCTTTGTGCTGTTGGTCCTGATCCTGCAAATAGTGAGTTTGCTTGACTAGATAAGACACCGAAACCGGCTGCCGGTGTGAATTTTTCGCCGGCGCGCATAGGGGGCTTCCTGCGTCTCGGTCGATTCCGTGGCCGCTCGGCCCGCAGTTTCACCGGCCCGGACAGCAACACGGTTTTCGCCCGAGGTGGGGAAGGAATTTCGCAGCATCCGCCTCGCAAATCGTCCGCGCACCTTGGCGGCATTGCGCGAGCTGCGCATGGCGCGGGCCAATCTGGCGGCGGCGCAGCAGGCCTCGCCCTTCGACGAAGCGGCGGTGAAGGACGCGATGGCGGCAGTACGCACCGCCACGACAAACCTTCAGGCGACGATGCAGGACTATCTCTTGACCGCGCTGAAGGACGTCATGGCAAAGCCCGCTGCAGGAAGTTGATGCTGGTAGGGCTGTCGTTCTAAGGTGTCCGGCGCAGCCGGGCGCGTGCGCGTCCGGCTGCCAATGTCGTCAGTGCTTGCTTCCGCCAGAACCGACTTTGCTGCCACTGATGGCGATGCGCTTGGCCTTCGTCTGCGCGCGCTGGGTCTTGGGCAGCGTCACGCTGAGCACGCCGTTGTGGAAGGCGGCGTTCACCTTGTCCTCCTCTACCTCGTAGCCGAGCGGGATGCGGCGCTCGAAGCGGCCGTAGAACCGCTCGGAGAAGTGCCTGTCCTTGTCCTCGGTCTCGGAGCGCTTCTCGCCGCGCAGCGTCAGCACGCCGTCGTCGAGCAGCACCTCGACGTCCTTCTCGTCCATGCCGGGGATTTCGGCGGTCACGCGGATCTCCTTCTCGCTGTCTGAGATTTCAACACTCGGCCAGCTGGCGCGCGCCGACGAAAATCCGCTGAGCGACGGCATGCGCGTTTCGAAACCGCGAAACGCGTCGTCGATCATGCGGTTCATCTCGCGATGCAACGCCATGAACGGGTCCCGGTCATCGTCACGATAGAAGCTGGGAACCGGACTGTTCTCCCGGCCCCACGGAATGAGATCACGAATAGCCATTGATGTTCTCCTTTCTCGACTGGTTGTGCCAAAGGCGACGTCAGAGATCGCCTTCGCTCAGGCGGCCTGCTTCGGCTTCTCGACCTGCCCGGCCTTCGGCGCACCGCCCTGCTTGGCGATTGCAATGCGACGCGGCTTCATCTCCTCGGGCACTTCGCGCACAAGGTCGATCGTCAGCAGGCCGTTGTTGAGCGAGGCGCCGGTCACCGTCATGTGATCGGCAAGCTCAAAGCGCCGTGTGAACGGCCGCACCGGAAGGCCGCGATGCAGATATTCCACTGTGCCCAGTTCCTTGCGCTCGCCCGAGACGATGAGAAGGTTGGGCTCGTGGCTGATGTCGAGATCGTCTTCGGAGAAGCCGGCGACGGCGATCTTCACGCGATAGGTGTTCTCGTCGCTTCGCTCGATGTCATAAGGCGGCCAGCTGTCGACTGCCTGAGGCGCGTTTTCCAGTAGGTTGAAGACGCGGTCGAAACCGATGCTCGACCGATAAAGCGGGGAAAAGTCGAATGCGGTTCTCATAGCTACATCCTCCATTGAGCAACATAGTACGAGGGACGCCAAAGAGCTGGCGCTCCCTGGGTTCTGCCGGTCCCATTCGGCAACCGGCAATTTCGATTTGGTTATTGCCAGCCCGAAATCAAGACCCAGATTCTGTCCCGCTGCCAGATTTTTTGTTCCCACAGTGTGGCTGGTAATGGCGGTTTCAACCTTCATTTGAGGGTCGCGCCGGCACACCGCATGGAGGATACCATGACCATGACACGCGACGACGTCATTTCGGTGCTGGGCCCGGTGGACGACGCCGTCATCGCCGACATCGTCTCGACCGGCGCGACGATCGAAGAGTTGCGCGAGGCCTTTGCCTGGGTCGGCGCCGATGAGGCGCTGGTGAACGAGGGCCGCCCCCTGCCGTCGGCTAGGGTGGCGACGCTGATCGGGCTTCTCGAGCCGCCGGACGACGACATGTAGACGGCCGTTGCGTCTGGCGGGAGACAGGTCTGGCAGGAGGTCTTGAAGCGCGCAGGCAGACGAACCATCTCGTTTGCCGGCGCCGATCGGGCCGCCCTCCTGCTTATTCGAGGATGTTACTTGCTCAAAAAAACAGAAAACAGAAAGAAGGAGGAAGTGATGAACGACGTCCCATTTTCCGAGCCGATCACGCTGAAGCTCCAATCCGTCGGAGAGCGCAAGGTCGCCAGCAGCTGGGAAGCCATCGAATGCATGCAGCAGTGGCCGGTCCGGGCACGCGGCCGGAGCTGGCGCGCAGCCTATCGCGCCTGCCGCGACGCGCTCGACGGCTGGCGCACCGCCCGCGAGGCTCGCACGGCGTTCGTCAAGGCGGCTCGCACGGCCGGACTGCTTGTCACGGGACGTAAATCCACCTGAGCATCAATCCACCTGAACGAATCCACCTGAGCGTCGGCGCGGACGCGCTATGCGGCAGAGGCGGGCACCTCCATGAAAAGCGCCGCCTCTGCCTGTGTCACTGGAGCGTAATGACGCCACCTACCGCCCGCCATTCAGAGGGCTGGATCAGACGATGATGGGCGACGCGCACGGAATGCAGCGGGCCTTCGATCTCACGTTCCCAATATTCGAGGAAATGCTTCAGCGTCGGGAAATCCGGGGCGATGTCGTATTCCTGCCAGATGAAGAGCTGCAGCAGGTTCCGATAATCGGGAAGACGATAATGGATCTCGGCCGTCGTCAGGCCAAAACCCTGTATCTGGAGCCGGAACGCGTTGCTGACCTGGAATTCATTGTTGACCATGCCGCCTCCTTTTCGAACGATCAGGCGTCCATCCTCCGAATGGAAACGCCTCCGCTTCCTCATCTGTTCCGGCCGCCGGCAGGCGGTGCCGGGGATCGACGACGATGTCGGAATCTTGCGCCGCGATTTCAAGCCGCATCCATGGTTTCAAATCCTGGAATAGCGCCATTATTACAGTGCGTTGGCACTCGACCACGGCGAGTGCTAAAATTTTTTTGGCATCCTCTTGAAAGCCTGGATCGGCAGACTAATTCGATAAGCGCGCGATGCCCGAGCAGGGGTCGCGCACCGTCGCGTCGGCCGTTGTACCGTCGGCTGCGAAGGGAGGTCCAAGAAAATCTGTTTGTCCTATGAGGAGAACGACATGGCGTTCCGTCCATTGCATGACCGTATCCTGGTCCGCCGCATCGAGGTCGACGAGAAGACCGCGGGCGGCATCATCATTCCCGACACCGCCAAGGAAAAGCCGCAGGAAGGCGAGGTCATCGCCGCCGGTCCCGGGGCGCGCGACGATAGCGGCCAGTTGCAGCCGCTCGACGTCAAGGTCGGCGACCGTATCCTGTTCGGTAAATGGTCGGGCACCGAGATCAAGCTCAACGGCGAGGACCTGCTCATCATGAAAGAAAGCGACGTGCTGGGCGTGATCGAATCGACCGACAAGATGCAGAAGGCCGCCTGAGCGGGGCCTGGACAAGCAATCAGTCAACGAAAAGCTGCCTATTTGAAGGAGTTATCCAATGGCTGCCAAGGATGTGAAATTCCATACCGAAGCCCGCGAGAAGATGTTGCGCGGTGTCAACATCCTCGCCGACGCGGTGAAGGTGACGCTCGGTCCCAAGGGCCGCAATGTCGTCCTCGACAAGTCATTCGGCGCCCCGCGAATTACCAAGGACGGCGTTACCGTCGCCAAGGAAATCGAGCTTGAGGACAAGTTCGAGAACATGGGCGCGCAGATGGTGCGCGAGGTCGCGTCGAAGACCAGCGACACTGCCGGCGATGGCACCACGACCGCGACGATTCTTGCTCAAGCCATCGTCAGGGAAGGGGCCAAGGCGGTTGCCGCCGGCATGAACCCGATGGACCTGAAGCGCGGCATCGACAAGGCGGTCGACGCCATCGTCGCCGACCTGAAATCCAATGCCCGCAAGGTGACCAGGAACGACGAGATTGCCCAGGTCGGCGCGATCTCGGCCAATGGCGATGCCGAGATCGGCCGATTCCTCGCCGAAGCGATGGAAAAGGTCGGCAATGAGGGCGTCATCACTGTCGAGGAAGCCAAGACCGCTGAGACCGAGTTGGAAGTGGTCGAAGGCATGCAGTTCGACCGTGGCTATCTCTCGCCTTATTTCATTACCAACCAGGACAAGATGCGCGTCGAACTCGAAGAACCGTATGTGCTGATCCACGAGAAGAAGCTGTCCAACCTGCAGGCCATGCTTCCCGTGCTCGAAGCCGCCGTGCAATCCGGCAAGCCGCTGCTGATCATCGCCGAGGACGTCGAAGGCGAGGCGCTGGCGACGCTGGTCGTCAACAAGCTGCGCGGTGGCCTGAAGGTTGCAGCCGTCAAGGCGCCAGGCTTCGGTGATCGCCGCAAGGCCATGCTGGAAGACATTGCCATCCTGACCGGCGGCACGGCGATCTCGGAGGACCTCGGCATCAAGCTCGAGAACGTCACGCTGGAGATGCTCGGCCGCGCCAAGAAGGTGCTGATCGAGAAGGAGAATACCACCATCGTCGACGGTGCCGGCCGCAAGGATGAAATCCAGGCGCGCATCAGCCAGATCAAGACGCAAATCGAGGAAACCACCTCCGACTACGACCGCGAGAAGCTGCAGGAGCGGCTGGCGAAGCTCGCCGGCGGTGTCGCCGTCATCCGCGTCGGCGGCTCGACCGAGATCGAGGTCAAGGAGCGCAAGGATCGAGTCGACGACGCCATGCACGCCACCCGCGCTGCGGTCGAGGAGGGTATCCTGCCCGGCGGCGGCGTGGCGCTGCTCAGGGCGGCGAAGGCGCTCGACGGCGTCGTCGTCGACAATCCCGATCAGACGATCGGTGTCGAGATCGTGCGTCGCGCCATCGAAGCGCCGGTGCGCCAGATCGCCGAGAACGCCGGTGCGGAGGGTTCGATCATCGTCGGCAAGCTGCGCGAGACGACCGACTTCGGCTATGGCTGGAACGCGCAGACCAACGAGTTCGGCGACCTCTACGGACAAGGCGTCATCGATCCGGCCAAGGTCGTGCGCACCGCGCTGCAGGGTGCTGCCTCTGTTGCCGGCCTGCTGGTGACCACCGAGGCGATGGTGGCCGAGAAGCCGAAGAAGGAAGCGGCCGCTCCGGCGATGCCCGGCGGCGGCGGCATGGACTTCTGACGCCAGGCTTCTAAGGACAAATGGCCGTGTCCGCCGACGCGAAGTCGGGCACGGCCTTGCCCGGATCATAAGCAGGTGTTGCCATGGACATGATGAACAGTTTTGGAAAGATCGCGGCGCCGACTCTTTCCAAGACCGATTTCAACTATGAAACGGAGTGCAAAACGGTGCTGGCGCCGCTTGTCGACGGATTGCTGGACGCAGTCGAGTCGGCCGGCTGGGATCGCCGCAAGGCAGCCTACACGCTGATGTTCCTGTCGGCTCAGCGATTGGGAGCCGACAAGGAGGAGCGCAAATGATTGCGGCGCGGATGCGTGAGTGCCTGCGCCTGCTGAGGTGGTCGGAAACCGATTTCGCCGAAGAGGCGGGCTATCCGGTCGCTAAGGCAAAGGCCTGGCTCTACGGGCGTGAACATCCGCCCCTTGTCGTAATGGCCTGGCTGGAGACGCTCGCCAAGGTGCACCGGCTGCTGCCACGGCCGAGCATGCCGCCGCAGCCGGCCGCGTTGCATTCGCAGATCGGCGCTGTCATCGCGCAGGCCGTTCTTGAGGATCGCAGCGGCCGGACAGTTGAGTCCCGAAAGGAGCTAGTTGAGCTTCCAAAGGAGAGTGTCATGGATCGTTCTTCTTTTGCAAAGCCGGTCACCATCCTCACCGGCCTCGGTAGCCCGACCAAGATAGAAAGCGCGGCTGAGGCCTATGCGCTGCTGTCCGACTGGCCGTCGGCGAGCCGGACGGCCGCGCATGACATCGCCGCCAAAGCCTGCCGTGCCGCGATGGAGGGAGAGATCGACGCCGAGACGGCGCGGGCAACCTTCGTGGCGTTCGCCCGCCGCAACGATCTTCTCGCGCCGCAGACGAGCTCTACGGTTGCGGGCGGAACAGTCACCGATTGGACGCGTTCGCAGCGTGTGAACGCACCAGCGTGAACGCGCCTTTTCCTTCTCCCACAACAGGGGGAAGGTAAGATCGCTTTGCGCCGGATCCTCAATCCTCACCGCCTTACCCGCGATTTCAGCCAGCGGTCGAAGGCCACGGCGAGGATCAGGATCAGGCCGATGACGATGCTTTGCGTGTAGGACGAGACGTTGTTGAACTGCAGCCCGTTCTGCAGCACGCCGATCAGTGCTGCACCCACCACCGTGCCGCCGACCGAGCCAACGCCGCCGAATAGCGAGGTGCCGCCGATGACGACCGCCGAGATCACCGTCAGCTCGTAGCCGATGCCGGCGACGGCTTCCGAGGAATTGAGCCTTGCCGACAGCACGAAGGCGGCAAGGCCGGCGAAGAAGCCGACGATGACATAGACCGAGATCAAAATGCGGTCGACGCGCAGGCCGGACAGCCGTGCCGCTTCGGCATTGCCGCCGACGGCGTAGACGGCGCGGCCGTAGCGCGTGTAGCGCAAGACGATGTGGCAGAGGATCGCCGCTGCCGCGAAGATGATCGCCGGCACAGGAACCGGGCCGATCAGGCCGGTGCCGAACCAGCGCATCGAGGCATCGAAGCCGGAGATCGGGCCGCCATTGGAGATCGTCAGCGTCAGGCCGCGAAAGACGGTGAGACCGCCGAGCGTGACGACGAAAGGCGGCACCTTCAGCCTGGTGATGGCAAAGCCCTGGACGCCGCCGGCCATGGCGCCGACGACGACGGCAGCCAGAAGGGCTGCGAACCAGCCATAGCCTTGCGTGCCGGACGTCGACAGCGACAGCGTGTTGGCGGTGCCGCCCTTGGCCACCACCGCCGCGACCATGCCGCAAAAGGCCAGCAGCGAACCGACCGACAGGTCGATGCCGGCGGTGAGGATGACGAAGGTCATGCCGAGCGCGATCAGGCCGGTGATCGAGATCTGCCGCATGATGTTGAAGATGTTGATGGGGTCGATGAAGCTCGGCTTCAGGACGGTAAAAACGACGATCAGCAGCGCCAGGAACATCAGCGGGCCAAAGCTCATCAGCAGCCGCGCGACATTGATGCCGCCGCGCTGGCTCGGTTCGGTCGTGCTGGTCATTGCGTCGCTTCCTGCGTTTGGTCGAGCGCCATCAGTTCCATCAGTTTTTCCTCTGTCGCCTCGATGCCGGGCATCTCGCCGGTGATGCGTCCGCGCCGCATGGTGACGATCCTGTCCGACACGGCAAGCACCTCGGGCAATTCGGACGAAATCATCATGATGGCGATGCCGCGCGCGGCGAGCTGCACCAGGATCTGGTGCACCTCGGCCTTGGCGCCGACATCGACGCCGCGCGTTGGTTCATCCACGATCAGCACCTTGGGGTCGCGCGCCAGCCAGCGGGCGAGGATGACCTTCTGCTGGTTGCCGCCGGACAGCCCCTCTATGGGCTGCTCGGGCGAGGCCATGCGGATCGACAGCGTCTTCCTGTAGCTTGCCAGCGCCTCGCGTTCGCGCCGCTCGGCCATGAAGCCGGCGGCGTTGGAGTAGCGGCCGAGTGCGGCGATGGAAAAGTTGGTCAGGATGCCGAGCGCGGCGAAGATCGCCTGATGCTTGCGGTCTTCCGGCACCAGGCCAATGCCGAGCGCGATGGCGTCGGCGGGTGTTTCAGGTGCGATCGGCTTGCCGCCGAGCGTGATGGTGCCGGCGGCGATGCGGTCGGCGCCGAAGATGGCACGGGCGAGCTCAGTGCGGCCGGAGCCGACGAGGCCGGCGACCCCGAGGATCTCGCCTGCCTTGAGATCGAGGTCGACGCCTTCGAGCACGATGGCGTGGGGCGCCTGCGGATCGCGCACTGTGCGCAGGCCGCGCACGGAGAGCCTGACGTCGCCGGCGACGTCGCGCAGCGTCGGTCTGGCGTAAAGCTCGGATGCAGCGCGGCCGACCATCTTCTCGATGATTTTCGGCAGTTTGATCGGCCCGCCGTCGCGGTCGAGATGGCCGGCCAGCCTGCCGTCGCGCAGCACCGTCATGCGGTCGCAGATGGCAGAGGCCTCTTCCAGCCGGTGGGTGACGAACATGATGGCGACGCCGTCCTTGCGCAGCCGGCCCATGATCGACATCAGCTTCTGCACTTCGGTTTCGGTCAGCGCCGAGGTCGGCTCGTCCATGATGATGAGGCGGCTCTTCAGCGACAGCGCGCGGGCGATCTCGACCAGCTGCTGCTCGGCCACCGACAGTGCCGACACCGGTGTCGCAGGATCGATATTCAGGCCGACGCGGGCGATGATCGCGCGGGAGTCCTCCTCCATCTTCCGCCAGCTGACGAGGCCGAGCGGCCCGAGCGGCGCGCGGCCGATGAAGATGTTCTCCGCCACGGTGAGCGTCGGGATCAGGCTCAGTTCCTGGTAGATGGTGACGATGCCGAGGCGCTTGGCATCCTGCGGATTGTGCGGATTGAATTCTACGCCGTCGAAGACGATGCGGCCGCTGGAAGGCGGCATCACGCCGGACAGGATCTTGAGCAGCGTCGACTTGCCGGCGCCGTTCTCGCCGAGCAGGCCGAGGATTTCGCCGGGCCGAACCTCGAGCGAGACGTCGCTGAGCGCGGTGACGCCGGCAAAGCGCTTGGTCACGCCCTCGACGGCGAGGAGGGCGGGCGATGGCGACGGCGCTGCGGCTTCGGCTGGAGACAAAAAATCCTCCCTGAAAGATAAGATCGATCGTTCCGATTGTTACACAAGGTTGGCGGGACAGCGCCCCCCTCTTTCCTGCCCTCTTTGCCACCACTTGGCATCTCCCCCACAAGGGGGGAGATTGCGCCTTCATCACTGGTTTCGCCAATCACCAACGTTGCAGAGGGAGAGCCGGCGTCGAAGCTGCCAATCTCCCCCCAAGTGGGGGAGATGCCCGGCATGGCAGAGGGGGGCGCGGCAGAACGCTACTTTTGCCGCTATGCGCGCCCTCGGCGTCTCCCTACTTCGTCTCACCTAGCCTTTCAGCCTTGTCGAGATTGTCCTTGCCGATGACGATCGGCGTCAGCAGGACGAGCTTTTCCTTCGGCTCGGTCTTGTCCCTGGCATAGGCGACGGCGATCTGCACCGCGGTGCGCGACTGTTCGCCGGGGAACTGTTCGACGGTGCCGGCCAGCTTGCCGTCGCGCACGGCGACCAGCGCTTCGGGGAGCGCATCGAAGCCGTAGATCTTGACGTCGGTGAAATTGCGCGCCGCGCAGGCTTCGACCGCGCCAAGCGCCATGTCGTCATTGGCACAGATGATCGCATCGGGCTTGCCGTTGGCGGCAAGGCCGGCCTCGGTGACGGACAGCGCCTCGGCGCGGGCGAAGTTGGCGGTCTGCTCGAAGACGATCTGGAACTTGTCCTTCAGCGGATCGAGAACATTGTGTACGCCCTTGTTGCGGTCGATCGCGGGCCCAGCACCTGGCTGGCCCTGCAAATGGAAGATCTTGGCGCCGTTCGGGAACGCCGCCACCATGGCCTGCGCTTCGGCCTCGCCGCCCTTGACATTGTCGGCGCCGACATGGGCGAGGATGCCTTCGACGCCGTCGACGCGGCGGTCGATGGTGACGACCGGAATGCCGGCCTGGACCGCCTGCTCTATGGCCGGCGCCAGCGCGTTGACGTCGAGCGGCGAGATGACGATGGCGTCGACCTTCTGCACAAGTGCAGCCTCGATATCGGCGGTCTGCTTGGGCGCCGAATTCTGGCCGTCGCTCTCGGTCAGGTTGACGCCTTGCGCCTGCGCCTCCGCCTTGATCTGGTTCAGCATGTGAACGAAGAACGGAAAGCCGAGGCTCGGCACCGACCCTAGGATAGTCAGCTTGTCCTGGGCGAAAGCCAGTTGCGGCGCGGCCAGCGCCAATGTGCCCATCGCCACGGACGACAGCAGGAACTCACGTCTGTTCATCAATTTAGTCTCCTCCACATGCGCATGAACCCGAAAACGGTTCCGGTTTTCCGGAAGGTTCCTAGCGTCGATCTAGAAATGGAGTGTCCTTTGAGCGCCCAAGGGGACGCAACGGCGCTCCAGCCGGTCCACCGCGACGTTCTCCTCCGCTCGGCGCCGGCGGGCGGATGCTAGCCAAGGCCGGAGGTTTGCGCAAGAACTGGGTGCTGGAAGGTCGATCAGCGCGCAGCGCCAAGCCGGATGAGGGGTGTTGGGAACGCGGCGTGAAAATATCGAAGAATTTTAGGCGGTTACGTCTCCAATGTGGCGATCCGTCCAGCATCCCTCATCCGACCGAGCTTCGCTCGGCCACCTTCTCCCACAGGGGGAGAAGGGAAGATCAACGATCGATCGTGACCATCACGCGTTCGTTGTAGCGCTCACCCGAGACCTTGCCCGGCGCCAGCGCGTCGTCGAGCGCCTGCATTGCGACGGTGTCAAGCTGGAGGGAAGCAGCGGCGACGTTCTCCTCGAGGTATTTTCTGCGCTTGGTGCCGGGGATCGGCACGATGTCCAGCCCGAAATCGCTGCCCTTGTGCAGCAGCCAGGCCAGCGCGATCTGGCCCGGCTTGACGCCCTTGGCCGCCGCGATGTCGCGGACAATTCCGGCTGCCTGCACATTGGCGTCGTAGTTGGCGCCCTGGTAGCGCGGGTCGCCGCGGCGGTAATCGCCTTCCGGATAATCCTCGCCGCGCTTGACGTCGCCGGTGAGGAAGCCGCGGCCAAGCGGCGCGAACGGCACCAGGCCGATGCCGAGTTCGCTCAGCAGCGGGATAATCTCCGGTTCGAGGTTGCGTTCCCACAGCGAATATTCGCTCTGCACCGCTGATACCGGAAGCACGGCGTGCGCGCGGCGGATGTTGGCCGCACCCGCTTCCGACAGGCCGAAGAAGCGCACCTTGCCTTCAGTGATTAGTTTGCCGACAGCACCCGCCACATCCTCGATCGGCACTGCCGGGTCGACGCGGTGCTGGTAAAGCAGGTCGATATGGTCGGTCGCGAGCCGGCTGAGCGAGCCTTCGAGCGCCTCGCGGATATGCTCCGGCCGGCTGTCGCGGTCGGTGCCGATCTGCTTGCCGTTTTCGATACGGAAGCCGAATTTGGTGGCGATCGTCACTTGGTCGCGCCGGCCCTTCAGCGCGCGGCCGAGCAGTTCCTCATTGGTGTGCGGGCCATAGACTTCCGCCGTATCGAGGAAGGTGCAGCCGAGTTCGATGGCGCGGTGCAGGGTGGCGATCGATTCCGCCTCGTCGGCCGGGCCGTAGGACTGGCTCATGCCCATACAGCCGAGGCCGATCACCGATACCTGCAGCCCCTGGCTGCCCAGCTTGCGTGTGCTCAAGGTCATAGATGAGATCTCCGGATAATGACAGGGTTCGCGTGCGTCAGGACTATTGCGTCAGGACCATATAGAGCGCTCGCTCGGTTTCCACAGTCGCTCGGTCGAGGCTGATCGCACGATCGTGTGAGCTTTTCCGCTAAGCGCCTTGCCCACTCCCTGGCCACTGCCCAAATTGACAGAACACCCGGTCTCGGCCATCCTTATGCCAGCCGCCTTTTCCTGCGGCGGCGTGTGTATGAGCGCAACATGGCCAGTTCCGTCACCAGCCAGAATTCCAAGCGTGCCGCCGTGCGCAAGGCGCTCGACCGCCACAAGGTCTATATCACCGCACAGAGCTTTTCGGCCGGCGCCTACAAAGCGCGTGTCCTCGTCGACGGCGAGGCCTACTGGGTCGACGAATTCCGGCTGAGCCAGCTCCAGCAGGGTCTGTCGCCGGCCGAGCTCGAATTGACGCCGGCCACCGACGATTGAGCTGTGTGAGGCACGACATCGGCCCGCCGCATGCTGACAAAATGATTCAGGTGATACGGGTCAAGTCCTTGTTTTTGCGCAGCCGAAGCATTCCGCCTGGCATGCGGACATGACCCCCAAACTCAAGGCCTATCGCGCCAAACGCGAATTCAGTAAGACGCCGGAACCCGTCGGCGGGCTTGTTGCCGCAGAAGGCAACCGCTTCGTCGTTCACAAGCACCATGCCACATCAGACCATTATGATTTACGTCTGCAGGTCGGCGGTGTGCTGAAGAGCTGGGCGGTGCCTCGCGGCCCGTCGCTCAATCCCGCCGACAAGCGGTTGGCGGTCGAGACCGAGGACCATCCGCTTGAATATATCGACTTCGAAGGCGTCATTCCCGAGGGCGAATATGGCGGCGGGCCGATGATCGTCTGGGACACCGGCGTCTGGGCACCGATGGACGAAGTCGAAAAGAGCCTCCGCACCGGTTCCTTCAAGTTCCGTCTCGCCGGCGAGAAGCTGAATGGCGGCTGGATGCTGGCGCGGCTGAAGCCGAAGCCGGGCGAGGACGGCGAGAAGAAAAACTGGCTGCTGTTCAAGGAGCGCGATCTCGCTGCCGATACAGCGCTCGACATTCTTGCCGCGCGGCCTGAAAGCGTCAAATCGGGAAGACGCATCGAGGAACTGGTGAAAAAATCGAAGCCGGCGGCCAAGCTTGCCAAGCCGGCGGTGCTGAACCCCGGTGCGCTGCCGGGCGCGGTCAAGGCGCCGGTGCCCGCCCGTATCGAACCGCAACTGGCGACGACGGTGGCAAAGCCGCCGGATGGAGTGAACACCCGGGAGGAGTGGCTGCACGAAATCAAGTTCGACGGCTATCGCACGATGGCGCATCTGGCCGAGGGAGAGGTGCGGCTGATCACCCGCGCCGGCATCGACTGGACCAAGCGCTATGGCGACCTGCCGCACGCCTTCGCAAAACTGCCGTGCCGCGACGCCGTCATTGACGGCGAGATCGTCGTGCTCGATGCCAAGGGTATCAGCCGTTTTGCATTGTTGCAGGACGCTCTGGCAGAAGGCGCCGGCAGCAAGCTTCATTTCTATGCCTTCGATCTGCTTTACCTCGACGGCTGGGATCTGAGGAAAGCGCCGCTCGGCCGACGCAAGGCGCTGCTGTCGCAACTGCTTGCCGGCCTTGGCGCCAATTCTGCCATCCAGTTCTCCGATCATGTCGAGGGCGACGGCCAAGCACTCTACGATCAGGCCTCCGAACTTGGGCTGGAAGGCGTCGTTTCCAAGCGCGCCACGGCGGTCTACCAGAGCGGCCGCACCAAGACATGGACCAAGACCAAGGCGCTGCAGACCGGCGACTTCGTCATCGCCGGCTACACCACATCAGATGCGGCTGAGGGGCTGGCCGCCCTCGGCCTCGGCGAATTCGAGGGCGGCGAACTGCACTATCGCGGCAAGGTCGGCACCGGCTTCGATGCCGCCACATCAGGCGCGTTGCTGGCTCGGCTGGAGCCCTTGCGCGCCGGCGCGTCTGCACCCGAAGGGGTTCCGCGCGAGATCATGCGCGAGATGAACTGGGTGCGGCCACTGCTTTCGGCCCATATCCACTATGCCAACCGGACCACCGATAATGCGCTGCGCCATGCGGTGTTCCGCGGTCTGCGCGACGTCGGCCTATCGACGCCGGTGTCGGCCAAGCGCAAGCGGCTGATTGCGGAAGCCGATCTCGCCACAATCTGGGTGACCAATCCGACGCGGCGGTTGTTCGGCAAGACCGGACCGACCAAGCTCGACATCGCCGTCTACTACGCGCTGGTCGGCGACTTCATGCTGCCGCACATCCTCGGCCGCCCGGTGTCGCTGGTGCGCTGCCCGACCGGCAAGCCGCAGGACTGTTTCTTCCAGCGCCATGCCTTCACCGGCATGCCTTCATCGGTGGCGACCTTCGAGACGACCAATTCCGAGGGCGAGACTAAATCCTATCTGTCGGTGGAAGATGCCAAGGGCTATCTGGCGCTGGCGCAGTTCGGCGTCGTCGAGTTCCACACCTGGGGCACCCACCGCACGCGGCTAGACAGACCGGACCTGATCGTTTTCGACCTCGACCCGGGCGAGGGGATTAGCTGGCGCGAGGTGGTGGAGGCGGCAGTGCATATCCGCGCCGAGCTGGAGGCGATGGGGCTGATGCCGTTCGCGAAAACGTCGGGCGGCAAGGGCATACACATCACCGTGCCGGTAACGCAAAAACAGAACTGGAAGAAACTGCACCAGGCGACCAGCGCCATTTCCTCGGCATTGGCCGCCTCCGCGCCCGACACCTTCACCACCACGATGGGCAAGGACAACCGCAAGCGGCGCATCTTCATCGATTATCACCGCAATGCGCGCGGCCACACCTCGGCGGCACCCTATTCGCTGCGCGCCCGCACCAACCTGCCGGCCTCCACGCCGGTGAGTTGGTCCGATCTGGAATCCATCGACGCTCCGGAAGATTTGAATTATTCTTCGCTGCCGGGCCTTCTGGCCACCTCCGGCGATCCCTGGGCCAACATGGAAGATTTCGCTAGGGATTTGCCGGTATTGTGAGGGCGATGTAGGTTTTGCGCAGCGTTGTTCGTCCTTTGGACGAAGCGCTGCGAACAGTTCGACAGTGCACGGCCGCGTAGGAGAGTTTTATGGCGCCCAGGGCAAGTTGGAAAGGTTACCTCAAGCTCAGTCTCGTCAGCTGTCCGGTCCGGCTGTATCCGGCGACGAGTGCCAGCGAGCGGATCAGCTTCAATCAGCTGCACAAGGACACCCACAACCGCATCAATATGAAGCCGGTCGATCCCGAGCTCGGGCTGGTCGAGCGCTCGGATCTGGTCAAGGGCTACGAATACGAAGATAAGCAGTACATCATCATCGACGATGCCGACCTCGAGGCGGTGCGCATCGAATCCAACCACACGATGAACATCGAAGCCTTCGTCGACGAGCATTCGGTCGACGTCATCTACCAGGACGCGCCCTATTATCTGGCGCCCGATGGCGCGATGGCGGAGGAGACTTTCGCGGTGCTGCGCGAAGCGATGCGCAAGTCGGGCAAGCTGGCGATCGCGCGGCTGGTGCTGTCCAGCCGCGAGCGCGTCGTGACGATCGGCGCGCGCGAGAACGGCATGTTCGTCTGCACCTTGAGGAACCCGAATGAAGTGCGCGGTACGGCCGAATATTTCGGCAACATCCCGGCCGGCAAGCCCGACCCGGAAATGCTGCAGCTCGCCGAAGCGCTGATCAAGCAGAAGGAAACCACCTTCGACCCGAAGAATTATGAGGATCGCTACGAGATCGCGCTGATGGCGATGATCCGCGAGAAGCTCAAGGGCCACAAGCCGATCATCGCGGCCGCCCCCGAGCGCGGCAACGTGATCAACCTGATGGATGCGCTGAAGGCCAGCCTGTCGCAATCGGCCAAGCCGCCGGCCAAGTCGAAGAGCAAGGCCGATGAGGCGGCAAAGCCTGCCGCCAAGGGCAAGGCCGGCGCGGCCAAGGAAAACCCGCTCAAGGCCAATTTGCTGAAGGCCGTCGGCAAGAGCAAGGCGTGACGGCGCTTGCCGGCACCGTCTTCGGCGCCATCGGCGCGCTGGCGGCGTTTCCACTGAGGCTGGCGGCGCGCGAGGTTGAACGCCAGCACGGCCAGTTAAGGCGCGGCGTCACGCGTCGCACTAGCCATGTGGTGTTCGGCCGCACACTTCTCGCCAAGGCCGGGGATGCCGAGATCGAGCGCCGCGTCGCGGCCGAGCGCGCGGCCGGCCGAAAGCTGATCAGCGAAAACGGTTTTTTGCGCCTGCTAGGGCTGATGAAGGCGCTGGAGGCCTCGGCCCTGTCGCGGCAGTCGCTTCTCGATCAGTCGCGATTGGCCGCATCCGACCTCGACCTTCTCAGTCTCTTCGATGCCTTCGAGAATGATTGCGAGCCCTATTCGTTTCGCGACCTGATCCTGGCCCGCAAATATGCCGGGCTGGTCGCCGGCGGCGCCTCGTGGGGCGCAATCGCGCGCTCGGTGCACCGCTCCGGCCCGGTGGCTTCGCTCACCGCCAAGTCGTTGAATGTCGGCTCACAGCGCGGGCGCGCGGATGCGATCTATCTCGATGGTGGCCAGAGCGAACTCGACGGCCAGCTGCTGTTCGACTTGGGGTCGCCCGATGACGACACGCTGGAAGAACTGTTCGCCGACGCTGAAGCCGCGGAAGAGGCTGAAGATCACGAGCAGGCGGCCGCACTCTACCAGCGCTGTCTCGCCATCGACCCGACCGACGCCATAGCCGCCTTCAACCGCGCCAACTGCCTGCGCGGCGCCGGCCACGCGGCCGAGGCGGCGCATGACTATGCCCGCGCCATCAAGTGTGACCCCGGCTTTGTCGAGGCCTGGTTCAATCTGGCCGGGCTGATGACCGAGCAAGGCCGCGAGGCCTCGGCGCGACGGCATCTGCAAAAGGCGATTGCGCTCGATGCCGATTATGCCGATGCGGTGTTCAACCTTGCGAGGCTGGAGTTCGACGCCGGCAACCTGGCCGAGGCGCGGCGGCGTTGGGCGCGCTATCTTGAGCTCGATGCCAGTTCTGAATGGGCGCGCATGGCGGCCAAGGGCATCCAGTTCATCGATCTGCAACTGGCGCGCACGGCGGGGTAAGACCAAACGTGATGCTCGATGCAAAAACCATCCGAGCGCGAATTGTCGAAGAGCTCCTTACGCGGCTTGGCGAAAGATGGTTCAAGCCAGATAGCCCTAAGCTTGTTGTCACGCCGGTCGGTAACCTCACCGATTTCAGTGTTGAGCTTGATTGCTATACGGACCGCCGATATGGCGAATACGACTGCTCGATCGCAGCTGTCTTCAAATGGAAGAAATTTGCCAAATTATGGAAGGATTTTGACGCTTGGTATGAAGTCGAGGATCCAAGTTCGGCACAGTTCAAAACCAAAAGCTCTCGGCGATCGAGTAAATCATTTTGCAGGGTAGGGTTCGATGCCATTGACGGGGATTTCGTCAGAGGTCGTGGCTCGTTTTGGGTGGCAAATGAAGGTGATCTCGATGCGTTCATAACTCAGTGCGCCGCCGATCTCGACGGCAAAGTCGGCGAATGGATCAGGAGATGGTTCACCTGGGCGTCGGCTCTGGAGGTGATGGATGGCAATTCGCAATTATGCGGAGCATGGCGTGACACGGCATATTTCTGCCTGCTGGAACAAGTTCATGGGCGTGAGGTTGCTTGCAAATGGATAGGTGACATTGATGCGACTGGCTGGCCCGGATTGCTGGCCGCTCAGGTCGAGTATCTTCAGTCAAAGGTTTGCGGTGGGGTCTCTGCATAAAAAGGATCGCAATGGTCGCGCCTGAACACCCCCCTCTGGCCTGCCGGCCATCTCCCCCGCAAGGGGGGAGGTTGGATGTCGCCATCGTTTTGGCCAATCACCAACGTTGGAAGCTGGGCGGACAACCGAAGCTGCCGATCTCCCCCCTTGATGGGGAGATGGCCGGCAGGCCAGAGGGGGGCGCGAAGGAACTCGGCCTTCATCTGCGGGCCACCCAATGACCGCCTTCCTCTTCGACGGGCCCGAAACCGCCCCCATCACCGTCCTGCTTGCCCATGGCGCCGGGGCGCCAATGGATTCGGCCTCGATGACCGCCACGGCCAAGGCGCTGGCCGAAGCCGGCTTCCGCGTCGCGCGATTCGAATTCCACTACATGGCCGCCCGCCGCTACGGCCACCGCAAGCCGCCGCCGCGCGCCGAGACAGTGAACCCGGAATATGTCAAGGCGATCGCCGATCTGAGGGCGAAGGGCGTGACGGGGGCGCTGATCATCGGCGGCAAGTCGATGGGCGGCCGCGTCGCCTCGATGATCGCCGACGAGATGTTTTCCAAGGGCGAAATCTCGGGCCTGCTTTGTCTGGGCTATCCCTTCCACCCGCCGGCCAAGCCAACGCAATTGCGCACCAAGCATCTGGCTGGCCTCAAAACCCCGACGTTGATCTTCCAGGGCACGCGCGACGAGTTCGGCACGAAGGACGAAGTCGCGACCTACGATCTCTCCGACCGCATCGAAATGTTCTGGCTGGAAGATGGCGACCACGATTTGAAGCCGCGCAAAAGCATCTCCGGCTTCTCAGTCGCCGATCATCTGAAGACGCTCGCTGACGCGGTGAAGGCCTGGACGAGCAGGATCGCTTCCTGACCCTGTCGATGAAGATCGCCACCTTCAACATCAACAACATCAACAGCCGGCTGCAAAACGTGCTGGCCTGGCTGGCTGTCGCCAAGCCCGACATCGTCTGCGTGCAAGAACTGAAGGCAAGGCAGACGCAGTTTCCGCGCACAGCACTCGCCGCTGCGGGCTATGGCGCGGTATGGGTGGGACAGCCGACCTGGAACGGCGTCGCCATACTCGCGCGGGGTTCAGAACCCGTTCTGATCCGCGAGGCACTGCCCGGCGACGAGAGCGACAACCAGGCCCGCTACATCGAGGCAGCGGTCAGCGGCATCGTCATCGCCTGCCTCTATGCGCCGAACGGCAACCCGCAGCCCGGTCCGAAATTCACCTACAAGCTGGCGTGGCACGAGCGCCTGAACGCGCATGCGGCGGAACTGTTCGACACCGGCCTGCCGGTGGTGCTGGCCGGCGACTACAACATCGTGCCTGAGCCGCGCGACATCTACCCAACCCGCTCCTATGACGACAATGCGCTGGTGCAGCCGGAAAGCCGCGCCGCGTTCGCCGCGCTGCTCGCCCAAGGCTGGACCGACGCGCTGCGCAAGAAGCACCCGAAGGAGACGCTTTACACATTCTGGGATTATCGCCGCAACCGCTGGCCGCGCGACGCCGGCCTGCGGCTCGATCATATATTGCTCTCCAAGAAACTGGCGCGCCGATTGGCCCGGGCAGGCATCGACCGCGAAGTGCGCGGCGAGCCCGGCGCCAGCGACCACGCGCCGGTGTGGGTGGAATTGCGGTGAGGGGTGGAGAACATTCGATCTCCCCGTTTATGGGGAGGTTGGCGGTTGCTGGCGCTATCGCCAACCCTCACTCACAACCAGTCCCACCGGTCGCGCCGCTTCGCGCGCAAAGGCCTCGATCAAAGGTGCGTATCCCTCAAGGTCGGGTTGAATGGCGAAGCTGTGGCTGGCGGCGGTCGTGGCCCAAGGCAGCTTTTCCGACGTGAAGACCTCGACGAAGGGCACATACCAACGGTGCTCGTCCAGCATGGTAGCGCGAACATTGACGATGAAGTCCAGGCCGTGCGGATGCGTGAACATCCAGTTCTTGCAGTGCGGGCAGTAGAGTTGCCGGTGCGGCCCATGCATGCCGCCGACCACCGGCTCGCCTTGCGTTATGGTGAAACCGTTGCTTGGCACGGCCATAGTCAGCGAATAAGCGCTCGCGCTCAGCTTCTGACAGCCGGTGCAATGACAGGCCATTGTCAGCAAGGGCGGCGCACTTATCCGAAAGCGTATCCCACCGCACAGGCAGCCGCCTTCCCAAGGTAATTTCCAATCATCCATCGCTTGGCCTCGATCGGTCTTGAGCCCTGCCGAGGGATCCTAGCGCACGACCGGGCAACATTGCGGCGACCGAGAGATCCCCGGGCGCATCCAGCGCTTTGGCGCAGGCGAGCGTTTTTGCACTCGCCGTTCGCTGGTAATCTTCGGAATTGAACCGGGGCATCGACAAGCCCGGCGCCGACCTGCATCATTGCGGGCAAAGCGAAAGCGCCCAGGGGGGAGCCCGATGCACAGGTTTGTCGACAGGCTGCTCGCAATGCTGCTGCTGGCGATCGGCATGCTCTGCTTCACACGTGTGTATCTCGCGCTGGGTGACGAGGGCGCCCGCGACGCTTTCGCGTCGGTGCGCCTGGCTTTTTTCGGCGCGGCGGGCGTTTTCTCAGCCCTTGCAGCCCTGCTGTTCTGGGCCGGCCGGTTGCCAGGCCGGTCGACGCTCGCTCCGAAGACGCCGCTGTTCGGCAGGGGCGCCGAAGCGCAACCCGCCGGAGGACCACGCCTGCGGCAGCTCTTTGCCGTCGTTCCGTTCCTCGCCGTCTTGGCCCTGATGGCCGACCAGTTCGGCCCCTGGTCGCGGCAGCCACAGGACGTCGGCAAAAGCCTGATCGCCGAGCAACCCGCGCCGAGCGTGCCGGAAGGCCAGGACGTCGCCAGCGCACCAGCCCCTGCGCCGGAAGCGCGCGAGCCGCCTGAACAAGCGACTACGCCTCCGCCGCCGAGCGGCAACGGCAATCAGCCCAGCGATGCGGTTGCGCAAGGTGCAAACCCTGGCGCCAGCAGGGAACCGGCACACCCGCCGGCGCCTGCCTCGCCATCCGAGGTCGCGCTGGGCCCGCCCGCCTTACCGCCGGAGGCTGCTCCAGCCCCGGCTGCGCCACCGCAGACCGTCGCGCCGCTGCCGCAGGCTCCGCCGCCGCAGCCGACGCAACCCGACGGTCACCGTGATGCAGTGGTCTGGCTGGCGGTGGCGCCCGACGGTCACTCGATCCTGAGCGCCAGTACCGACCGCACGATCAAGCTCTGGGATATCGACGGCAAGCGCCTGATCCGCACCCTCGGCATCCACAAGGACATGGCGCGTACCGCGCTTTTCCTGCCCGATGGGGCGCGAGCGCTGACGGCGGGCGACGATGGCGAGATCGTGCTGCGCCAGCTCTCCGATGGCGCGGTGCTGCACGTCTTCTCGTCAGGCCAGAACGGCGGCGTCAACAAGCTGGCGATCAGCCCCGACGGCAAACGTGCTGTCAGCGGGCACGACACCGGCAGGGTCATCGTCTGGGATATCGAGAAAGGCTCGGTGCTGCATGTGATGCCGGGGCACGACTGGTCGATCAGCGGGGTCGGCGTCTCGCCCGATGGCACACGCGCGATCAGCGGCAGTATCGAGGGCACGCTAAAACTATGGGACATCGGCACCGGCAAGCAGCTGCGCAGCTGGCACGGGCATGAGCGTGGCCCCTATGGCGTGGTGTTCATGGCCGATGGGCGCCATCTGATCACCGGCAGCGGCGATTATACGATCAAGCTCTGGGATCTCGACACCGGCCGCGAAGTCCGCCGCCTCGAGGGCCATTCGGGCACGGTCTATGCGCTGGCGATGTCGACCGACGGCAAGCGGCTGCTGTCCGGATCGCTCGACGGCACGGCACGGCTGTGGGACATGGAAACCGGCAGCGAGACCGCCCTGTTCGACAGCCGGTCCGGTCCGGTCTACGCCGTGGCGTTCGCCGCCGACGGCACGGTGCTGACCGGCGGCTACGACCGCACAATTTGGGATTGGCCGGCGGGCGGCGGCGACGGCATAGTGCTCTTCGCCGGCGCGCCGGAGTGATCAATTTCACCGGAGCTTGAGCGACCCCCTCTGAAGGGTCGCGACCTATACAAAATCGACGTAAGGCCTCATCGTCGCGCAGGCGCAGGAACACCATGACCGATCTCCACATCGTCGAAGCCTCGATCGAGCAGTTGCGGCAAGCGCTGGAGGACGGCACGGTCACCAGCGTCGAGCTGGTCGGCGCCTGCATGCGCAGGATTGCGCATTACGACCGCCATGGCATCACCCTCAATGCCGTCCCTGTGCTCAATCCCGAAATGTTCGACGAGGCGGCCGCGTCCGACCAGCGCCGCAGGAATGGTGCCGTGCTCAGCCCGTTGGACGGCATCCCCTATACCGCCAAGGACAGCTACAAGGTATCGGGCCTGACGGTGGCCTCCGGCTCGCCGGCCTTCGAACATCTCGTCGCCAACGAGGACGCCTTCACCATTGCGCGGCTGCGGGGCGGCGGCGCGGTGCTGATCGGGCTTACCAACATGCCGCCGATGGCCAATGGCGGCATGCAGCGCGGCGTCTACGGCCGGGCGGAAAGCCCCTACAATGCCGATTACCTGACCGCCGCCTTCGCCTCGGGCTCGTCGAATGGTTCCGGCACCGCGACCGCCGCCAGCTTCGCCGCCTTCGGGCTCGGCGAGGAGACATGGTCGTCGGGCCGGGCGCCGGCGTCGAACAACGCGCTGGTCGCCTACACGCCGTCGCGCGGCGTCATTTCCGTGCGTGGCAACTGGCCGCTGGTGCCGACCATGGACGTGGTGGTGCCGCATACGCGCAGCGTTGCCGACATGCTCGAACTGCTCGACGTGATCGTCGCCGACGACCCGAACACAAGAGGCGATTTCTGGCGCGCGCAGCCCTGGGTGGCGCTGCCGACGAGCTCCGATGTCAGACCGCCACGCTATACCGGCCTCACGCCGGAGGGAGCGCTGCAAGGCGTGCGGCTCGGCGTGCCCCGCATGTATATCGGCCGCGACACGGAGGCTGACGTTCCGATCCCGACCCGCGAGTCGGTGCTCGACCTGTGGGAGCATGCGGCATCGGATTTGCGGCGGCTCGGTGCTGATGTGGTCGAGGTCGATTTCCCCGTCGTCTCCAACTACGAGCGCGACCGGCCGGGCACCAAAAACATGGTCGATCGCGGGCTGGTTCCGGAAGAATTCGCCGAGCGCGAGATATGGGACCTGTGCGTCTTCGCCTGGGACGATTTCCTGCGCGCCAATGCCGATCCGGCCATCCCCGATCTCGCCTCGGTCGACGGCGCAAAGATCTTTCCGCAGCCGCCGGGCACGCTGCCGGACCGCTACGAGGACAGCTTCGATCTAGCGGAGTATGTCGGGCGTGCCAAGCGCGGCGTCACCCCATTCGAGGCCATTCCCGAGCTGGACGCTGGCCTGAAAGGCCTCGAGGCAACGCGGCGGATCGATTTCGAGGACTGGCTGGACGCGCAAAGGCTGGATGCAGTGGTGTTTCCGGCCGTCGCCGATGTCGGGCCGGCCGATGCGGATGTCAACGAGACCTCCGCCGCGCTTGCGTGGCGCAACGGCACCTGGGTCGCCAACGGCAATCTGGTGCCGCGCCATCTCGGCATTCCGACCGTCACCGTGACGATGGGCACAATGGCCGATATCGGCATGCCGGTCGGACTGACCTTCGCCGGCAAGGCCTATGAGGATACGAAACTGCTTCGGCTAGCCGGCGATTTCGAGCGTTTTGGCCAGCGCCGCACCAGCCCGCCGCGCACTCCCGAACTTCCCGACGATGTCTTTCCCGCCCGACACAACGCTAGCGGGCCGGGCGAGGCGCCGCCGCTGACCGTCACGCTTGCCGCCGAGGCGCGTCGTGCGGGCGATCAGGACGAGATAACAATCACGCTCGATGTGCATGGCGAGGTCGGAACCGAGACCAGCGTGAAAGTCCATATCAACGGCCAGCCCATTCGCATGCAGCGGACCGGGGCGCGCTTCACCGGGCGTGCGGCCGTACCCGCGAAAGAGCATGAGAGAATCCACAGCGCCTGGCGTGGCTCGTACGGCTCGATCGCCACTGCTGTGGTGCGGTTAGCGGACGGGAGCGCGGCCGGCGCCTACGCGGTGACAGGCGGGATTGGGTGAGGGGGCTGCTGCAAGTACAGATGCTGACGGAAGACAGCAGGCGATAGGAAAGCTCGGATGAGAAGATCTCTTGTAATTGGCGCGATCATGCTCGCAACCTACGGCAACTCGTACGCTCAGAACTTGGCCGAAGACATTCACCGCGACGGAAAAGGGCCGTCAACGATGTGCGGTTTCCAGGGTGTTGACGCACTTGATTTGATCAGGCGAGTGAAGGCATCTCCAGGGCTGCGCCGGGTTACTGCTTCATCCCGCTTCGAACTGTTCGTTTCTGCTGACGAGCTGACGCAGTGGAGTTTCACAAGACCCACCGAACAGGCCTACCCCGCCATAACGTGCAGACGCCTCAGCAGGGATTGGCAAGGCAGCTGGCGCCAAAAACGGACTATGCGATGCGAAGCAGGTCGCCGGGCTTGCGATAGGCTGTTTGCCGAGTTCCAGCGGCTCGACGAGCAATTCCGGCGCTCGCTGCGCAAGTAGATCGGGCAGGAACGGCGCTACGCTCGCCGCCGATGGCGGCATACGGCGCCGTGCCTGCGGCCGGCTTCTCAATCTGCGTTAGTCCGGCTTGCAGGGGTCGGCTTTGGCCGCCGCTGTCTTGTCGCCCTCCTGCTGCGCCTCGACATCCTGCTGCGAGGTGGCAAGGTTTTTATCCCCACCGGCTTCCTGGTTGGCTAGCGGCATGGTGTTGCCGTCCTTATTGGCAGGGCCGCCCTCAACCTTGCTACCGGCATTCGCATCAGTTTCGAGGGGTGCACGCGTTCCGTCTTTTGCGATGCCTGATTGAGCTTCGATCGATGCAGTCGTGTCATGGCAGGTGGCGCTTGCCGTGCCGGCGGTCAGGCCGATCATTGAGGTGGCGAGCAAAATAGCGGTAACCGTCTTCATCTTATTCTCCTTTCGGTGTTTGAGCCTGTCTTTCTAAACTGCCGGCGATATCCAAGGTTCCGCTGATTCAGTTCGAACCTCGAAACTGGCGTCGTATTGCCATTTGATTTGCGGGCTTCCGCAGGCGAGGCCTATCGCGTATTGGCGCGGGGAAAATCCCTTTGGCGCGCGTGGAAAGCATGATTCGACTGGAAAGTATCAGCAAGCAGAACGGCCGGCAGATCGTCTTCATCGAGGCCTCCGCCTCCTTGCAGAAGGGCGAGAAGGTCGGGCTGGTCGGCCCCAACGGGGCCGGCAAGACGACGCTGTTCCGCATGATCAACGGCGAGGAGCAGCCCGATGAGGGCCAGGTCTCGGTCGATCGCGGCGTCACCATCGGCTATTTCAGCCAGGATGTCGGCGACATGGAAGGCCGCAGCGCTGTCGCCGAAGTGATGAACGGCGCCGGGCCGGTGAGCGAAGTGGCGGCCGAGATGCGCGAGCTCGAAGCCGCCATGGGCGACCCGGAGCGATCAGATGAGATGGACGCCATCATTGCCCGCTACGGCGACCTGCAGGCGCGTTTCGAGGAGCTCGACGGCTATGCGCTGGATGGCCGCGCCCGCGAGGTGCTGGACGGCCTCGGCTTCAGCCAGGAGATGATGGACGGCGACGTCGGAAAACTCTCCGGCGGCTGGAAGATGCGCGTGGCGCTGGCCAGGATCCTGCTGATGCGGCCCGACGCCATGCTGCTCGACGAGCCGAGCAACCATCTCGACCTGGAAAGCCTGATCTGGCTGGAGCAGTTCCTGAAGAACTACGACGGCGCGCTCTTGATGACCTCGCACGATCGCGAGTTCATGAACCGCATCGTCAACAAGGTGGTCGAGATCGATGGCGGCTCGCTGACCGCCTACTCCGGCAACTACGAATTCTACCAGCAGCAGCGGGCGATCGCCGACCGGCAGCAGCAGGCGCAGTTCGAGCGCCAGCAGGCGATGCTGGCCAAAGAGATCGCCTTCATCGAGCGCTTCAAGGCGCGCGCTTCGCATGCCGCCCAGGTACAGAGCCGGGTGAAGAAGCTGGAGAAGATCGATCGCGTCGAGCCGCCCAAGCGCCGCCAGAAGGTATCGTTCGATTTCCAGCCGGCGCCGCGCTGCGGCGAGGACGTGGTGACGCTGAAGAACATCCACAAGCGCTATGGCAGCCGCTCGATCTACGAGGGGCTGGATTTCCAGGTGCGCCGCCGCGAGCGCTGGTGCGTGATGGGGATCAACGGCGCCGGCAAGTCGACGCTGCTAAAACTGGTCGCCGGCGCTTCCGAGCCGGACAATGGCACGGTGGCGCGCGGCCCGAGCGTCAAGATGGGCTATTTCGCCCAGCATGCCATGGAAGTACTGGAGGGCGAGCGCACCGTGTTCCAGACGCTGGAGGACGCGTTTCCACAAGCAGGCCAGGCGCCGCTCAGGGCGCTGGCCGGCTGCTTCGGCTTTTCCGGCGACGAGATCGAGAAGAAATGCCGGGTGCTGTCGGGCGGCGAGAAGGCGCGGCTGGTGATGGCGCTGATGCTGTTCGACCCGCCCAACCTTTTGGTCCTGGACGAGCCGACCAACCACCTCGACATCGCCACCAAGGAAATGCTGATCACAGCGCTTTCGCAGTATGAGGGCACCATGCTGTTCGTCTCGCACGACCGGCATTTTCTGGCGGCGCTGTCGAACCGGGTGCTGGAACTGACGCCCGAGGGCATCCACACCTATGGCGGCGGCTATTCGGAATATGTCGAGAGGACGGGACAAGAGGCGCCTGGGTTGCGGAGCTGAGGCGCAGGCCCGGCGCTGCCGCTCAAGGAAGCCACGGGCTGCTCAGCCGTGCAGAACAATTTCGCGCAGCGGATTGCCGCCGTCGATGAACAGCCGGCCTTGCGCCGTCAACGCGGCCTTGAGCCGTTGCAGGGCGATCTTTCCTGCCTCGGGATGACGCCCGTCCAGCGCGCCGACGCGCACCGCAACGGCAATGTCGAAGTGCTGCTCGTCCGCCTCCAGCTGGAAATCCTCGATGGCGACCTGACGCAGGCTCAGCCGGCCCGCTGCAATCTCGGCGCGCGAGGCGGCCCTGGCCTGCGCGATGGCCTTGGCCGAGCGGTCGATCGCCAGCACGTGGCCGTCGCCAATCCGGCGCGTGATCTCGCGCGACGCAGCACCCGGGCCGCAGCCGATCTCCAGAACCCGCATGCCCTGCTGCAAAGGCAGTGCATCGACGATCGCCAAAAGCCTTGGCGACAGACCATTCGTCATTCCCTCGTCTCCAGCCTCTTCCGGGATCCGAGATTAGCGGGCGTGGCTGGCGGCGGGAAGGCCGACACCTGAGGGGATAGTCGATGTGTTCACCGGCCTCGACGACCGGCAGCCCGGCGAAAGCGAACAGTAGGAGGTACTTAAAAAGCGCTTCCCGGATTGAGCGAAAAAAGCCCGAGCGGCCCGGCGTCGTTGGCCTGAGGGGGGGACTGGCGCCGAGCCTAACCGGTTGGGGGGTAGATCACCGGCCGTAGAGATACATACGCTTAAGCTAATGTAAGCGCAAGCTAATGTTATGCGTTAGCCGTTTCCAGCGGCTGTTTCCTGACCATGGATGTTTCTGCCGGCCGCTTCCTTGCTGCGCGCTTAATCCGGGTGCTGGAACTGACGCCAGAGGGCATCCACACCTGTGGCTGCGGCAATGTCGAGCGCACCGGCCAGAGGCGCCGGGGCTGAAGCGCAGAGCTGGGGCTCGCTTGAGGGCTTCTCGATCGTCGGCTTGACCCTTCACCAAGCCGGCGACATTGTGGATGTGCTGTTCGCCAGTCCATAGCGGTCGTGTGGGAATGGATTTTCGCAACGCCATCGATGAATCGCTGGCCTGGGCCAGCCGATGGTTCGACTATGCCGTCACGCCGTGGTTCTTCTATCAGGCTGCCATCATCGTCGTGCTTTTCCTCGTCGCGAAGCTCGCGGCGCAGCGCATCGAACCGCTCATGGAGAACCGGGCACGCCAGATCAAGGGGCATCCCGGACTGTTGAGGGTCGTCGTTGCGCTGTTGCGGCGCACCGACTGGATCCTGTTCACGGTCTTCCTGCTTGCCGCGCTCACTCTCATGCGCGCCGTCACCTGGCCAAGCCGGACCCATTTCATCTATATCGCGCTCTCGCTATCCCTCGCGTGGCTGTTCGCATCGGTGCTGTCGCGCATCATCCGCAACCGCTTTGTCGCGCGGGCTCTCGCCTGGCTGACCTGGATCTATGCGGCCCTCGTCATTCTGGGCATCGATGACGACGCCGCGGCTTTCCTGGACAGCCTCGCAATACCTTTGGGCGCGGCGCGCCTTTCGGCGCTCATGGTGCTGAAGGCGGCGCTGCTGCTGATCGCCACGGTTTGGCTTGCGGTGGTCGTCGGCAAGTATATCGATGAACGCGTCCGGATCTCCGAAGAGCTGACACCCTCGATCCGCGTCCTCGTCGGCAAGGTCGCAAAGGTCGGCCTTGTGCTGGTGGCGGGTGCCATCGCCCTGTCCTCCGTCGGTCTCGACCTGACGGCTCTGACGATATTCTCCGGCGCCGTCGGCGTCGGCCTGGCTTTCGGGCTGCAAAAGGTCGTTTCAAATTTCGTCTCCGGTATGATCATCCTGCTCGACAAGTCGATCAAGCCGGGCGACACCATTTCGCTTGAAGGCACCTTCGGCTGGGTACGCGAATTGCGGGCGCGGTTTGTCTCGGTGGTGACGCGCGACGGCCGCGAATACCTGATCCCGAACGAAGACTTCATCACCCAAAGGGTCATCAACTGGTCGTTCAGCGACAACCTCGTGCGGCTCGACGTGAATTTCGGGGTCTCTTACGACGCCGACCCGCATAAGGTCAGCGAACTGGCGATAGCGGCCGCCATGAGCGTCGGCCGGGTCGAAGCGGACCGGCGGCCGGTCTGCTGGCTCACGGACTTCGGCGACTCCTCGCTCAATTTCGTGCTGCGCTTCTGGATCCACGACCCTCAGCAAGGTCTGACCAACGTGCGCGGCAGGGTACTGCTGGCGCTGTGGGACACCTTTAGGGAAAACGGCATAGACATCCCTTATCCGCATCGCGAGATCATCATGAAGCCGGATGGGCGCGCTGGGAAATCAAGCGGGCGCTGATGGGTAGGGTGCACCGGGTCGCGGCGCCGAAGCCGCTGAGCGCGGCCTTTTCGTCCCTGCCATCTCGGCAACGCTTATTGCCTTCAAGCCATGGCTCCAATGCTGTATCCAGCCCCGAATTCAAGGAGCCTTCGATGACCTCACACCTCGACATCCCCGACGCCAGCATGGCTGCAGCCGGCATGGCCGCCGATGATGGGCGCGCCCACGATGATGACGCCTCGTGGCAGGACGATGTTCGCGCGGGCGTGCGGCATGTGCGCGATCTGGATTCCCTGCCGCTGTCGCCGGCCGAGCGCGAGGCGGCTCAAGCCGCGGCGACGCGCCACAAGGTTCGCATCCCAAAAGCCTATCTCGATCTGATCGACTGGAGCGACCCCGCCGACCCCATCCGGGCGCAGGTCATCCCGTCGCCCGAAGAACTGGCCGAGCTGGAAGGCGAGCTCGATGATCCGATCGCCGACCATGCCTTCAGCCCGGTGCCGCGATTGACGCATCGTCATGCCGACCGGGTTTTGCTGTTCCCGACCTATCAATGCGCGGTCTATTGCCGGTTCTGCTTTCGCAAGGAGTCGCTGACTTCGATCGGCCGCGGTTTTTCGCGCGAGGCGCTGGAACCGGCCTTCGCCTATATCGAGGCCCATCCCGAAATCCGCGAGGTGATCCTGACCGGCGGCGATCCGCTGTCGCTGCCGGACAAGGCGCTGGCGGAAATCCGCGCCCGCATCGAGGCGGTTCCGCATGTGCGGCTCTTGCGCATCCACACCCGCGTGCCGGTCGCTCTGCCCTCGCGCATCACCTCAGGGCTGGTTCGCTCCCTGCAGGGCCGGCTGATGGTCACGGTTGTCACCCATTTCAACCACGCGCGCGAAATCACTGATGCCGCTGAGCAGGCCTGTCGCGCGTTGCGGCAAGGCGGCTTCGTGCTGCTCAACCAGAGCGTTCTCCTGAAAGGCGTCAACGACACGGTCGAGGTGCTGGAGGAGCTGTGCCGCGAGCTGATGTACCGCCTCGGCGTAAAACCCTATTACCTGCACCACGGCGACCTCGCGCGCGGCATGGCGCACCGGCGCACCACCATCGCCGAGGGACAGGCGCTGGCCAGCGCGCTCCGCGCGCGCCTGTCGGGCATCTGCAACCCCGTCTATGTGCTGGACCTGCCGGACGGCGGCGGCAAAGTGCCGCTCGGCGCATCCTATGTCGAGGCGCAGGACGGAGAGACCTGGCGGATTCGCGGGCAGGATGGCGAGCTGAGGGCGTATACGGAGATTGTCGGCGACCTTTGAACCCTGGGTTCCTCGCCCCCAAAGCGGGAGAGGTGGCTCGGCGAAGCCGAGACGGAGAGGGGCCTTTCGAGAAACGGAGACTTCCTTCAGCGCGCAAGCTTGTGCCACTCCTCGTTGGAACCGGATCCAATGCCTCGCATTTCTAGAGATGACGGGGCAAAGGAGCGCAGGTGAAAGTTTTATCCGCGGTACTTGGCGGCTTTGTGCTGACGCTGGCGGTTTTCGCCAGCGGATTGGCCTTCGCCGTCTGGATTCTTTCCGCCGAGCCGGTGCGGCAGGCCGCCCCGACTTCCAGCGTTGCCGAACTGTGGCCGAGGGAGCCGCGGAAGGTGAACCCCGCTTCGCAGCGTCTTGAGCGCCTTCCCGCCCGCGAAGTCCCAGTTGATCAGGTCCCCGTCGATCGCACATCGAAACCTGCCGATGCCGCATCTTCGTCACCCGACCCCAACGCTACCGCCTCTATCAAGCCGGCAGCGCACGAGCAGCAGGCGGTGCCCGCCGCCCATGTGGAATGGTGCGCAAGCCGCTACCGTTCCTACAGGCCAAGCGACGACCACTACACATCCTACAGCGGAGAGCAGCGTCCCTGCATCTCGCCCTATCTCGATGCCGGCGCTGCCGAGCGCGTCGCACAGCCTGCCGACGATAGCGCCAGCTATGTCGAGGCGACCGACACGTGGTCAATGGATGGGAACGTTCCGGCGGATGAAACCGGCGGCGCCCAGCTTCCGCCCCACCACGTGGAATATTGCTTCAGCCGCTACCGCTCCTATCGGCCGGAAGACAACACCTACCAGCCCTATTCCGGCGGCCCGCGCCGGCAGTGCGAGTAGGCAGGGCGGAGGCGGGTGGCGGGTTGGCGGCGCAGTGCGTGGCGCCTTATGCGACCGATCACGCAGATTTCTTGGATCGTTCGGGTTGGCGCGGCATTCATCCGATACCCAAGGAGGAATCAAGATGGGCGACGACCGGGAAGACAAGATTCGCGAGCGCGCATACCAGATCTGGGAACGTGAAGGCCGCATCCATGGCGATCCCGAGCGGCACTGGCACCGGGCCGAGGCCGAGATCGACAGGGAGGCAGCCCTGCCGCTGACGGCAGGCGATGCCCTGCCGGAAACCCGCGAGGTCGCGAGCTCCGACGTCTTGACGGTGGAGGCCCTGGCGGTGCGCACCGGCATATCGGGCGAACAGGCGCAGGAGCTAATCGACAGGTTGGGAAACGACCGGGCGGCGATCGAACAAGCCGCGCGCAATCTCAAGGGGAAGCAGCGGCTCGGGGAGTGACAGATGATCAGAAAACTCAAAGACGGAAAATACCGCCTCTATTCGCGCAAGAAGGACGAAAAGACCGGCAAGCGCCGCAATCTCGGGACGTTTGACAGCCGCGAGGCTGCGGAGAAGCACGAACGCGAGGTTCAGTATTTCAAGAGGCATTGAGGGGGCGTGCCGTCGCCTGCCAGGCAGATGCAGTCTGGAACTGGCCTCTCGCGAGGGCCATCGACCGATCGCATCAGGTCGTATCTAAAGCCCATAAGAAAAACCGGCAGTTTGCCCAATCCTTGCTGCGACTGCGCTGCGTCAAGCTCTGATCGGGCGCGTTGCCCGACCGTTGTGCGGGAGGGACTCTATGGCCCAGCAGGAGCAGGTGCAGCTGGAGGGCAGCGCCGCGGACTCAACGAGCGCTACTGTTATGACAGAAGGAACGAAGAAGCAGTGCAGCATGGTGCGGACATAGGCGAACTCCGGCGAAGATTTTGACAGCGAGATCAGCGCAAGATGTCCGACAGGCTCTCGGGTTTCTTCTCGCCAAGCGACAGATCAAGGCCCGACAGAAGGTCGATGAGATGACTTCGCATCAGGTCGGACGCGTTTTTTGCGTCGTGCTTTTCGATGGCATCGACGAGGGCGTGATGGGCGTGGCTTTCGCAGGTGGTGTCGCGGCGGCGCCAGTAGAGCGCGATGATCAGCGACGACCGCGACAACAGGTCTTTGACGAAGCCGGTCAGGATCGAATGGCCGGCGATTTCGGCGATGCCGACATGGAATTTTGCCGACAGCATTATGGCGTCGCTGTCGCGGCCGGCATGCAGGGCCTCGTGCTCTTTTTCGAGATGAAGCCGCAGTTGCGCGATCTCGGCCGGCTTTGCCACTTCGGCGGCAAGCGCCGCGACCTTGGGCTCGATCAGCGCCCGCGCTTCGAACACCTCGCGCGCTTCCTGCTTGGTCGGCTGGGCGACGAAAGCGCCGCGGTTCGGCTCGAGCCGAGCCAAGCGGTCATGCGACAGCGCCTGCAGCGCCGCGCGTATCACCGCGCGGCTCACCGAATAGATCGAGGCGAGTTCGTCCTCGGGCAGCTTTGTGCCCGGTGCGAGGCGGTGGCTGACGATGGCGTCGCGCAGGCCGGCATAGACCGGAAACCAGCGCATCGTCGGCTTGTCGCCATCCCGTGTCTTTGGTCCAAGCAGGTCCATCGTCTCATTGTCCCGGCGGCCGGATCGCATAGCGGCGCGAACACCGCGTTTCCGGCCGGACATCGAACATCCTGTGTGGGAATTTCAACAATTTTGCACGCATCAGGATACACGGCCGGAGGGCGAAAAGGGCGCAAAGATTCCGGCGAAGGATTTTTCGAGTGGAACCTGGTAGCCGCCGCGCTTCGAGGTCGACAGGCCAAGGCTGATGAGGCTCTCGCAGAGTTGTACCGCGCAGGCGACGCCGTCGAGCACAGGAAGGCCATGTTCGCGGCTGAGCGCGGCGGCGAGGTCGGCCATGCCGGCGCATCCCAGCACAATCGCTTCGGCCCGGTCGTCGCGGATGGCGCGCTCGATCTCCTCCGAAATTCGATGGCGGGCGTTGGAACCGGGCACTTCGAGCTCCAGAACGGGAACGTCGCTTGCCCGCACCCTGGCGCAGCGGCTGGCGAGGCCGTAGCGCACCAGATTGTGCTCGATCGCCGGCACCGAACGCGACAGCGTCGTCACCACGCTGAACTTGCCGGCAATTAGGCTCGCCATGTGAAACGCCGCTTCGCCGATGCCGACCACCGGCATCTCGCCGACGCAGCGTACTGCGTCGAGGCCGGTATCGTCGAAGCAGGCGATGACGCAGGCGCTCGCCGCCGGATGTCTCTGGATCTCGCCGATCATTCCCGGGATGGCGAAGACCTCGTCGAAATAGCCTTCGACGCTCGGCGGCCCGTCCTTCGGATTGACGGCGATGATCCTGGTGCCGGCCGAAGCCGCGCCGCGCGCCGCCTCGCCGATCTTTTCGGTCATGGACGCGGTGGTGTTGGGATTGACGACGAGTATGTCCATTTGCGCTTTCATATTTCGCCGCCGAGATAGAGCTTTTTGACCCGGTCGTCGCCAAGCAGCTCAGCCGAATGTCCGGCCAGCGCGATCTTTCCGGTCGTCAGTGCGTAGGCGCGCTGCGAGATGCGCAGCGCCATGCGCGAATTCTGCTCGACCAAGAGAACGCTGACCTTTTCGTCGCGATTGATCGCCACGATGGAGCGGGCGATGTCCTGGACGAGCTTCGGCGCGACGCCGAGCGAGGGTTCATCGAGCAGCAGAAGCTTCGGTTTGGCCATCAGCGCCCGCCCGATCACCAGCATCTGCTGTTCGCCGCCGCTCATGGTGCCCGCCGTCTGGGAATAGCGTTCTTTCAGGCGCGGAAAGCGCCCGAGCACCATGTCCAGCGTCCTGGCGATTTCGGCCTTGTCGGTGCGGGTGAAGGCGCCCATCATCAGATTGTCGCGCACCGTCATGTAGGAAAAGACGCGCCGACCCTCCGGCACCATGGCGATGCCCATCCTGACCAGCTCGTCCGGGCGCGTTCCGTCGATGCGGTGGCCCCGGAAATGAATCTCGCCGCTGCGGACTTTCTTTAGGCCGGTGATGGCGCGCAGGATCGAGGATTTGCCCGCGCCGTTCGCGCCGATGAGCGCGACGGTCTCGCCCTCGTTGACGTTGAGCGACACGCCCTTCAGTGCATAGACATGGTCGTAGTAGAGTTCGACGTCGGAGACTTTCAGCAGTTCGCTCATGGCTAAAATCCGATCGTCTCATCTTCGGCGCCGAGATAGGCCTCGATGACCTTTTCGTTCTCCTGGATTTCCTTCGGCGTTCCCTCGGCGATTTTCACACCGAAGTTCAGGACGACGATGCGATCGGAAATGTTCATGACGGCAGGCATATCGTGCTCGACCAGCAGGACAGTCACGCCGCGCTTCCGCACGCCGCGCACCATCTCCACCGCGCGCACGGTTTCGTCATGGTTCATGCCGGCGAAGGGCTCGTCGAGCAGAAGCACGGTCGGGTTGGTGGCGAGCCCGATGGCAATCCCGAGCGCCCGCAGATGGCCGTGCGGCAGCGTGCTGGCGATCTCATGCCGTTGCGCGCCGAGATCGAGGAAGTCGATGATCTCGTCGGCCGAGCGGCCGAATTCATCCTCGTCGCGCCGTGCGGTATTCGTGCCGAGATAGAAGCCGGCAAGGCTGGCATTGGAACGCAGGTGATGCGCGATGATGACATTGTCGCGCACCGTCATGCCCTTGAAGATCGTCGTCTCCTGGAACGTGCGCACCACGCCCTTCCGGGCGACGATATGCGGCGCCAGGCCTGAAATCCGCTCTCCCCGGAACAGCACTTCGCCCGAGGTCGGATTGAGGAAAGAGGAAATCAGCTTGAACAGCGTCGACTTGCCGGCGCCGTTGGGGCCGATGACGGAGAGGATTTCGCGTTCGCGGACCGCGAAGGAAACATTGTTGACCGCGACCAGCCCGCCGAAGCGTTTGGTCACGGCCTTGATCTGGAGAAGCTCAGTCATGGTCCTAGCCCTGCTTCTTGCCGAACAGCCTGAGGCTGAGCAGGCCGTTGGGAAGGAACAGCATCAGCGCGATCAGCACCGAAGAGAAGATCAGCAACTGGAACTCGCCGGTCTCGAACAGGAAATCCCAGCCGAAATAGAGCACGAAGGTGCCGATCATCGGCCCGAAAACATGGCCGAGCCCGCCGAGGAAGCAGTTCAGCATGAAGTTCACCGAGTCGGTGACGGTGAAGCTCGACGGATAGATCGACTGCGAGATGGCGACGAACATCGCACCGCCGAGACCGCCGAGGAATGAGGAGATGGCGTAGGCGATAACGCGCAGATAGGCGATGTTGACGCCGATCGAGGAGGCCAGTTCCTCGTTCTGCTGCAACGACTGGCAGAGTTTGCCGATGCGCGAATGGACTAGGCGGTAGAGCGCCGCAAAGCACAGCACCATCAGCACAACCGACACCAGATAGAAGGCGGGACGCGGATTGGCGAGCGTCGCGAAATCGGGAAGGATGGTCAGCCCGAAGATCGAGATGCCGCCGGGGAGCGGAATGCTGACCATGCCCTTGGCTCCGTTGGTGATCGGCAGCGCCAGCGCGAGCAGCCGCGCCACTTCGGTCAAAACCAGCGTGACCATGGCGAAATAGACGCCGCGAAGCCTGAGGATGGGCAGTCCGATCAGCACGCTTGCAGCGGCGCAGAATAGCCCAGCCAGCGGCAGTGTCAGCCAGAACGACACACCGTACTGGACGACAAGAATGGCCGAAACATAGCCGCCCATAAGCGCGAAGGCGCCCTGGCCGATATTGATGCGGCCGATGTAGAAAGTCACCCACACCCCGGCGCTGGCGATGCTGAGCAGCGCGACCGAGGTCAGCGTGTAGTAGAGGTCGAGCCGACCGGTCGCCTCGATCAGCCAGGGCACGCCGATGAGTACGACCAGCAGGAAGACAGCGACGGCGAGGATGTTGCGTGTACGCTTCATGTCCATCACCCCCACGGCTTGCCCATGAGCCCGTTCGGGCGGATGCTCAGGAACACCATCAGCGCGGCGAAGATGACGAGATAAGTGACGTCGCCATATTGGCGTAGCACCGTCAGGCCGACCGATTCCATCATGCCGAGGATGAAGCCGCCGGCGATCGCTCCGCTGACCACGCCGGCCCCGCCGATCATCACCATCAAGAACGCCTTGATCGAGATCGGCCCGCCGATGCCCGAATTGACGCCGGTGATGGCGACCAGCAGCCCGCCGACTATGCCGGCAAGCATGGCGCCAAGCGCAAAGCCGATCATCGAATAGCGGTCGACCTCGACGCCCATAAGCTGCGCCGCGACCCGGTCCTGCGCCAGCGCCCGCATGGCGCGTCCCGGCTTGCTGTACTGCA
The DNA here is from genome assembly GCF_053850215.1 of Mesorhizobium sp. f-mel. Taxonomy (NCBI): domain Bacteria; kingdom Pseudomonadati; phylum Pseudomonadota; class Alphaproteobacteria; order Hyphomicrobiales; family Phyllobacteriaceae; genus Mesorhizobium; species Mesorhizobium sp. f-mel. The sequence continues at coordinate 2,418 of NZ_JBSPTO010000028.1, read as the reverse complement.
TGAAAAGCACGAAGGATGCGATGAACAGTATGGCGAGAGCGCCGACCAGCAGCCGGTCGTAAGGCATTATGAGGCTGTCGGAGACGAAGACGCCGTTGACGATCTTCGGCACGCCGCGCTGCTTTTCACCGAACAGGAGGAGGATCACGGCGTCGAGGAAGAATGCGACCGCCGCCGCCAGAAGCATCGTACTTTCCTCCCGCACGCTTCGCTTAATCACCGTTCTGAAAAGGAATTTCTCGACCAGCGCTCCAATGACCAGCAGCGTGATCCCGGACGCGACGAGCGCGACGACGAAAGGCATGCCGAGCTGGCCATAGACGGTGTAGGTGACGAAGCCGCCGAGAACGTACATCTGCCCATGGGCAAAGTTAAGCACGTTCATCAGCGCGAAGATCAGGGTCAGACCGAGCGCGATCAAGGCGTATTGCGCGCCAAGATAGAGCCCGTTGGCGATGACTTGTTCCATCAGGATGGTTCCGGCCGTTCAGAGGCTGAAGACGAATGCTCGAGCCTCCGCGGCAATCCGCTTCGGTGCAGTTGCGTCAATCGACTTCAGCGACGAAGAGCGTCTCGAATTTGCCGTCGCGGTATTCCGTGACCACCATCGGGACCGAAAGCTGGCGCTTCTGGCCGAACGACGTCATTCCGACATAGGTCAGCTTGGCATCGTCCTTCAGGTAGGGATTGGGCGCTGAGAAAGTGTCGATCGTCTTCTTGAACTCCTCGACATTGTCGATCGCGGCCGGGTTCGCCTTCAGCGTCTCGATGATGTATTCGAGCGCGTAGACCTTGGTGTTGGACTCGTCATTGTATTCGCCGAACATTTTCGTATAGCGGTCGACAAATTCCTTCATCGTGTCGGACGCGATGTCGGGCGTCGATGCGCCCCCGACCGAGATGAAGCCGTTGGCCAACTCGCCCGCGCCCTCTTCCAGCACCTTGGCATCCTGCGCCGTTTCGGTGGAGATCAGGCCTTCGTAGCCGAGCTCGCGCGCGGCGCGGATCAGCAGCGGCGCATTGCCCGGCGCGACACCCGAAAGCACCAGCAGGTCCGGTTTTTGCAAAACGATCGGCGTCAGTACCGGCGTGAAATCGCGGGTATCGTTTTGGTAGACATCCGTGGCAGCCACAACCTCGAGCCCGAGCGCCTTTGCCGCGGCAACACCGCCATCCCGCTGGCTCAGCGGATCGGATTCGTTGGCGGCGACAAAGGCAACTTTTTTCACGCCCCTGTTTTCCATGAGATATTTGTAGATCGCCGGAGCCGACTGGTAGTTGGCGATCATGCCGAGCACGGCGTTGGACGCCGGCGGGGTGTAGAGTTCCTTCGGGAATGCGTAGGGAAAATAGATGATGCCCTTGGATTCTGCCACGGGACGCACCGCCGCCGCGCCGTCGTCGACATTCGGACCGACGACATAGTGGATGCCCTCCTGGGCCATCTTCTCCATGCCGGCGATCGCCCGCTTCGGGTCCTTCTGGTCGTCGAAGGTGACGATTTTGATGTCATAGGTCTCGTCACCAATCTTCACACCGCCGGTTTCGTTGATCCAGGTGGCGCGTGTCTGCATCGAGCGGACGTTGGATGTGCCCCACGCAGCGGCCGCGCCACTCGTCACGCCGACAAAGCCGATCTTGAGTTCCTTGTTGGCGGCGTGCACCGTGATTGTGCCGCCGGCCATGATTGCCAGCGCGGAGACGGCGCCGAGCGCGGAGAATGTGATTATTGAACGTCTGTTGATCATTGTTCTTCCCCTTGGAGGCCGCGCATTGTTGCGACAGAACTCGACCGATACGCGGACTTTTGTGAGTGAAGGCTCAAATCAATCACCTGTCAACAAAACTTTTAAAGATTGTTGACAATCTTGTGAGCGGCCGTAGATGAAGGATGTAGGACCGATCGCGGTTCGGTGCTTTGCTCGAGAGCTTCGTGGTGTCGGAATTCCTGAAGCTCGCATCGTGGTCAGAGCGACGGGTGTCTTTCTCACACTACCGGACCAAGGATCAGGACGAGGTCGACGTCGTGATCGAGGATCGACGCGGTCGGGTCGTCGGTATCGAGGTGAAGGCCTCCGCAACGGTGCGTCCGCAGGACTTTCGGGGATTGCGCCAGTTGCAGGAAGGAGTCCCGCGATCGTTTTGTGCGCGGGCTAGTGCTGCACGATCATCACCGTGTGACGCCGTTCGGCGAAAAATTGCAAGCCGCACCGCTGTCGGTTCTGTGGTCGATGTAAAGTTGCATAAAATGCGGACTGGAACTTGGGCCGCGACGAGCTCTAAATGTTCCCCGGATCGAACGGGCCGAGCCTTCATTGGTCGCGGTGATTTCTGGCAACGTTGCCACCTCACGTAAGCCATCTTGCATCGAACCAGCGGTCTGCCGGCCCGTCATAGGGCAGCCGGGTGACATCCCAA
>NZ_JBSPTO010000027.1:0-83312 GCF_053850215.1 Mesorhizobium sp. f-mel | reverse complement strand
ATCAGGCACCGCGCCAAAGTAGCTCTCAAGGCAGGAAATGGCAGTCGCTCCTTCGCTCAACTGCCTCTCCAAAGAATCCTTTCTCGGCCTAAACTCAACCCCAATATCGCCATATGCGATTCCCCTGCCCTCAAGGGGGCAGCTGCTTTTGTCCAAGTCAAACGTCCGCGTTTGCGGACGACGTAGCCAATTCCTTCCAACAGGACGGCAATAAGCGGAACCGATTTTTCGATGACGATGGGCAACTGGGCCCGTTCGCCGCCATAACCCTTCGGCAGCATCGACGTCACCAGTTCGCCGAGCTCAGGTATCGAGTTTAGCTCGCTGTCATTCTCAAAATGGCGTCCAGCTCCACAATAAGGAACAAACCCTGGTCGATAACATCGAGATAGGTTCGCAAGACGTAGTCAAGTGAAGGAAAGGCACGCGACGCTTCGTTTGCCGCAACGTTCGCGATGGCGTCCAGATCATAGTGAAGCTGAAAGTAAGCAGGGAAAATTCTGGTTTCCGGGTGTTCGAAGATTTTCCAGCGCCCCTCCACCAAATCAACGGGCTGGACAATCTCCAACGCCCAGAGCACGAAACACGCTTCCTCAAAGGCCGATAGGGAACCATGGCTAAAGACACACCCCTTGTGTCCAATTCTAGCTGGATCTAGTTGGTCTCGATCAACGAATCTTCCCTCGGGTGACAGCACCAACGGATCATTTTTCACCGCGTTTCGGGCTATCTCGGCGACCAACAAGCCATAAAGCGACCTCTTGACGGAGGTTTCCTTCGACATGAGCCCTATGCACCTCAACCTCGTTGAAGAATACTAGGTTGAGCTCGATTAAACGTTGATAAAAATAATTGGCTGAATTTACGCCGTCGTGTCGATGACTTCAAAATCGTGAGTGATGATCGCCGTCTTGGCCATCATCGCGGTCGCCGAGCAGTATTTTTCGATCGACAGGTCGATCGCCCGTTTCACCTTGTCGCGCGAAAGCGCGCGACCCTTGACGATGAAACGCATATGGATGCGGGTGAACACCCGCGGCTCCTTCTCCGCCCGATCGGCGTCGAGTTCGACCACGCAGTCTTCGACCGCCTCGCGGCCCTTTTCGAGGATGTGGACGACATCATAGGCTGAGCAGCCGCCGGTGCCGAGCAGCACAAGCTCCATCGGGCTCGGCCCCGGCGTCCTGCCTTCCGGCCCGAACGCAGTCCCCAGCACCACCTTGTGGCCGCTGCCGGACTCGCCGACAAAGGTGCGCTCCTCGACCCATTTGACCCGTGCTTTCACCTAATACGTCCTTTCACTGCGCACCGCTTAAATGCAGAACGTCCCGAAATCCAAGACAGATTTTCGGGACGCCAATTCGTGGCCTCAAGTAGCTGGCGTTTTTCGCCCGCGTAAGGGACGTCCGCCCCAAGAAATCAGAACGGAATTTCGTCGTCGAGTTCGCGCGACGAACCGCCGCCACCACCGCCCTTGTTGCCGCCACCGCGATTGAAACTCTCGCCCGGGCCGGACTGCCCGAAATCGGAACCGCGGCTGCTGCCGCCACCGGCATAGCTGCCGACCTGACCGCCCTCGCCTTGCCCGCGCGCGTCGAGCATCTGCAGCTCGCCACGGAATTTCTGCAGCACGATCTCAGTCGTGTAGCGATCATTGCCGGTCTGGTCCTGCCATTTGCGCGTCTGCAACTGGCCCTCGACATAAACCTTCGCGCCCTTCTTCAGATACTGCTCGGCGACCTTGGCGAGCTGGTCGTTGAAGATGACGACATTGTGCCACTCGGTCTTTTCCTTGCGCTCACCGGAAGTCTTGTCGCGCCAGCTTTCCGACGTGGCGACGCGGATGTTGACGACCGGCTCACCCGAATTCAAACGGCGGATTTCCGGGTCCGCCCCGAGATTGCCCACCAGAATGACCTTGTTGACGCTACCCGCCATGATACTTCTCCGCGCTCATCCGAAACAAAATTTCTGCCGCTCACCTTATAGACTGCGGACAATCCCCGCCTGCCGTGGCTGCCTTTTCCCACAAGGTTTTTGTTCTCTTTTCGTTCTATCCCAGTCAATTCCTACTGTCAAGGAATGTCAGCAATCGATGGGTCCGCCGTGCATTCCATATGGGCGCGAAAAGACTGCTTGCCAAACCAATAAGTGCAGACTTATGCTTCAATCATGATCGAAGCAGAGATTTTTCGAGCGCTTTCCGACCCGACGCGCCGCGCCGTCTACGAACGGCTCGCCGCCGGCGAGAAGACCGTGTCGGAACTGCGCAGCGGCATGACCGTGTCGCAACCGGCCGTGTCGCAGCATCTCGCGGTGCTGCGCGGCGCCGGCCTGGTGGTCGAGCGGCGAGCCGGCCGCAACGCCTATTATCGCGCCGATCCGCAAGGGCTTGACCCTCTGCTCAGCTGGATCGAGCGGTACCGTGCGTTCTGGCCCGAGCGCATCGAAAGGCTCAAGGCGGTTTTGAAGGATATGGACCAATGACGGCAAAACAGCATTCAGACATGGCGGCAGATTCGATCGAGTTCGAGTGCGAGCTTCCAGACCCGCCGGAAAAAGTATGGCGGGCGCTGACGGTGCCGGACCTGCTCGCGGCCTGGATGATGCCGAACGACATCAAACCCGAGATCGGCAGTCGCTTTGCCTTTGCTAAGGCGGGTGCACCGATCGAGTGCGAAATCCTCGACGCTGAGCCCGAACGCCTGCTGCGCTATTCCTGGCGGGAGCGGCCGGCGCCTGGCAATGCAGCTGATCCGCTCGACAGTATCGTCACCTTCACGCTCGGCCGCACCGCGTCGGGCGGTACGCATCTGCGCATCGTCCACGATGGATTCGCGCGGGTCGCTACGTCTGCGGTTGCGATGGTGGGCGCCGTTTGCCGGCTTTCGCTCAACGCACACAGCCCCAAACAGACCATTGCCGCAAACACGCCTCGCCTTTTCCTGCGCGCGGCCTGAGCGGCACAACGGAGAAAAGCGATGAGCGGTTTTGCCAACCTGGTGCCGATGGTGATCGAGCAGTCGAGCCGCGGCGAACGCGCCTTCGACATTTTTTCGCGGCTGCTGCGCGAGCGCATCGTCTTCATCAACGGTCCGATCGACGATGGCGTGTCGGCGCTGGTCTGTGCCCAGCTTCTATCGCTGGAATCCGACAATCCCGATAAGGAGATTTCCCTTTACATCAACTCGCCGGGCGGTGTGGTGACCAGCGGTTTCGCCATCTACGACACGATGCAGTATATAAGCAGTCCAGTATCGACCGTCTGCATGGGCTTTGCCGCCTCGATGGCCTCGTTCCTGCTGATGGCGGGCACGCCGGGACGGCGTATCGCGTTGCCCAATGCCAGCATCCTGCTGCACCAGCCGTCAGGCGGTTTCCAGGGCCAAGCCTCCGACATCCAGCGCCACGCCGAAGGCATCCTCAGGACCAAACGGCGCATGACTGAGCTTTACTCGCACCATTGCGGTCGCACGTTCGAAGAGGTCGAACGCACGCTCGACCGCGACCATTTCATGACCGCCGAGGAGGCAAAGACTTGGGGGCTCGTCGATCATGTTTTTGACACCCGTAAGAAGGCGGCGTGAAAAGGTAGCCGGCTCATGCGCGATGCGGCCAAGTCGTTCGGCAAGCTTCATCGCCCACCGGTCTGGCTTCGAGGGCTCGGCGAATATAGTCCGCCGATGGTCGACAAGATGTTGCACCGGCTAATCATCGGTGTTGCCGTCGCGGCCATGACTTCCGGCGCGACGTTCGCGGAAGGCAATTCAACGTCTTCGCAGAACGGCACGCTGCCCGGCGTGGCCGATGACTATCGTATCGCTAAGCCGGATGGCGCATCGGCCTTCATCGCTGCCACAATCTCAAGCACTTGAGCGCTTGCGGCGGCCATCTGAAGCAAACAGCCCCGCCGCTGCTTCCGCAAACGGTCGGGGCTTTTTGGATCTCAAATCCAATTTGCCGGGAGTACACTGCCGGCTTTTGATTTCGGATGCCTCGCGGCGTTCAGCCGACGATCCGACTAGTAGTCTCTGATTTTACGGGGATCGGCAGGTCACGGTTTGTCGGACGGCGTAAACGCCTGGCCCTGGCACCTATGCCTGCCGCGGCTCCAGCGACACGTGGAGCCTCAAGGGACTGTCCGGTGGAGTCATTCCTCTGCTCTCCTTTTCTGTCCATTGCGACTGGGTGTCGTCCGAAGTGCATATCGCAAAAGCCTGCGGCGTCTCGCAGGCCGCCTTAGGCGGCGAGGCCATCGATAGACGGTCGGCTTCGGTGACGTTTGGAGTCTGACTCTCTGAGGCCGAGACGTCAACCGTTGGGTAGCCGATTACAAAAAATGTGATCGCTTGTGTGGCGAACCCGAAATTTGCATCCGTTTTGAGCAGCGCCGCAGCGGCTGTGATTACATGGACGCTTTTGTCAGGAGCGTGTTCGGTCTTTGTTCTTTCCGCTTGCTCGCCCGCGCGAAAGACGGTTAAAGGCTCTGGTCGAGAGTTGTGGCGTCTCTCGAAAAGGTGGCGAAATTACCTACATAGGGGATGGCCGGGACAACCCGCCATCCCACGAGACTCCAGACCTGAGGCGGCGACCGGCGATGGCCGACCATAAATATCTTTCCATTCGCGGGGCGCGCGAACACAATCTGAAGAATGTCGATCTCGACCTGCCGCGTGACAGCCTGATCGTCATGACCGGCCTGTCGGGCTCCGGCAAGTCGTCGCTCGCCTTCGACACTATCTATGCCGAGGGCCAGCGCCGCTACGTCGAGAGTCTGTCGGCCTATGCGCGGCAATTCCTCGAAATGATGCAGAAGCCTGACGTCGACCAGATCGACGGCCTGTCGCCGGCTATCTCGATCGAGCAGAAGACCACCTCGAAGAATCCACGCTCGACGGTCGGCACCGTCACGGAAATCTACGACTACATGCGGCTGCTGTTCGCGCGCGTCGGCGTCCCCTACTCGCCGGCCACCGGCCTGCCGATCGAGAGCCAGACGGTGTCGCAGATGGTCGACCGCGTGCTGGCGATCGAGGAAGGCACGCGTCTGTTCATCCTGGCGCCGATGGTGCGAGGCCGCAAAGGCGAGTACCGCAAGGAACTGCTGGAGCTGCAGAAAAAGGGCTTCCAGCGCGTCAAGGTCGACGGTGTCTTCTACGAAATCGCCGACGTGCCGGCGCTGGACAAGAAGTACAAGCATGATCTCGATGTCGTCGTCGACCGCATCGTGGTGCGCGGCGATCTGGCGACGCGGCTTGCCGATTCCATCGAAACCGCGCTGAAGCTCGCCGACGGGCTGGCGGTGGCCGAATTCGCCGACCGTCCGCTCGACTCCAGCCAGACCGGCGAGGATTCGGTCAACAAGTCGAAGAACGAGACGCACGAACGTATTCTGTTCTCGGAAAAGTTCGCCTGCCCGGTGTCAGGCTTCACCATTCCCGAGATCGAGCCGCGGCTGTTCTCCTTCAACAACCCGTTCGGCGCTTGCCCGACCTGCGACGGCCTCGGCAGCCAGCGCGCCATCGACGCCAGCCTGATCGTGCCCGACGACAACCTGTCCCTGCGTGCCGGCGCCGTCAACCCGTGGGCGAAATCGACCTCGCCCTATTACGTGCAGACGCTGGAGGCGCTGGGCAAGGTCTATGACTTCAAGCTCGGCGACAAGTTCAGGGATCTGACCGAAGAGGCAAAGCAAGCCATCCTGCATGGCACCGGCGAGCGCGAGGTCACCTTCCAGTACGATGACGGCCTGCGCTCCTACAAGACGACGAAAACCTTCGAAGGGGTCATCCCCAATCTCGAGCGGCGTTGGAAGGAGACCGAATCTGCCTGGATGCGCGAGGAGATCGAGCGCTTCATGTCGGCCACGCCTTGCCCGGCCTGCCGCGGCTACCGGCTGAAGCCGGAAGCGCTTGCGGTGAAGATTGCCGGCAAGCATATCGGCGAGGTCACCGAACTGTCGATCCGCAAGGCCGACCAATGGTTTACCGCCCTGCCCGGCTCGCTCAGCGACAAGCAGAACGAGATCGCGGTGCGCGTGCTCAAAGAGATCCGCGAGCGGTTGCGCTTCCTCAACGATGTCGGGCTCGACTACCTGACGCTGTCGCGTAATTCCGGCACACTGTCGGGCGGCGAGAGCCAGCGCATTCGCTTGGCCTCGCAGATCGGCTCCGGCCTCACCGGCGTGCTCTATGTGCTGGACGAGCCGTCGATCGGCCTGCACCAGCGCGACAATGCGCGCCTGCTCGACACGCTGAAGCACCTGCGCGACATCGGCAACACGGTGATCGTCGTCGAGCATGACGAGGACGCCATCCTGCATGCCGACTATGTCGTCGACATCGGCCCGGCCGCCGGCATCCATGGCGGCCACATCATCGCGCAGGGAACGCCGCAGCAGATCATGGCCAGCCCGGCCTCGATCACCGGCAAGTATCTGTCGGGCGAGCTCGAAGTGGCGACGCCGGCCGTGCGGCGCGAAGCCAAGAAGAACCGGCGTCTGAAGATCGTCGGCGCGCGCGGCAACAATCTGAAGAACGTTACCGCCGAAATCCCGCTCGGCACCTTCACCGCCGTCACAGGCGTCTCCGGCGGCGGCAAGTCGACCTTCCTGATCGAAACGCTGTTCAAGGCGGCGTCGCGCCGCATCATGGGCTCGCGCGAGCACCCGGCCGATCATGACCGCATCGAGGGGCTTGAGTTCCTCGACAAGGTCATCGATATCGACCAGTCGCCCATTGGACGGACGCCGCGCTCCAATCCGGCCACCTATACCGGCGCCTTCACGCCGATCCGCGACTGGTTCGCCGGCCTGCCGGAATCCAAGGCGCGCGGCTATCAGCCGGGCCGTTTCTCGTTCAACGTCAAGGGCGGCCGCTGCGAGGCCTGCCAGGGCGACGGCGTCATCAAGATCGAGATGCACTTCCTGCCGGACGTCTATGTCACCTGCGACGTCTGCCATGGCAAGCGCTACAACCGCGAGACGCTCGACGTCCTGTTCAAGGGCAAGTCGATTGCCGACGTGCTCGATATGACGGTCGAGGAGGGCGTCGATTTCTTCGCCGCGGTGCCCGGCGTGCGCGACAAGCTGGAGACGCTGAAGCAGGTCGGCCTCGGCTACATCCATGTCGGCCAGCAGGCGACGACGCTGTCGGGCGGCGAGGCGCAGCGCATCAAGCTCGCCAAGGAGCTGTCGCGCAAGGCGACCGGCAAGACGCTCTACATCCTCGACGAGCCGACCACCGGCCTGCATTTCCACGACGTCGCCAAACTGCTCGAAGTGCTGCACGAGCTGGTCGACCAGGGCAACACGGTCGTCGTCATCGAGCACAATCTCGAGGTGATAAAAACCGCCGACTGGGTGCTCGACCTCGGTCCCGAAGGCGGCGACGGCGGCGGCGAGCTCGTGGCGTCCGGCACGCCGGAAGACATTGTCCGCGAGAAGCGCAGCTACACCGGCCAGTTCCTGCGGGAATTGCTGGAGCGGCGGCCCGGAGGCAAGCGCGAAGCGGCGGAGTGAGTGAGGACTGGCTGGCGTTTGGAAGAACCTTCAAATGAAGATCAGAAGAGCGCTTGCTGCGGATCTCGCCACCATCGTCCGGCTGACCGAAGCCGCCTATGCGCCCTACACCGCCTTGCTTGGCGCCCCGCCGATCCCGGTCACCGAGGACTATGCGCCGCGGATCGGACGCGGCGAGGTCTGGCTGCTGGAAAGCAGCGGCGAGCCGGCCGGACTAATTGTCCTCGAGCGGCACCCAAACCACGCGATGATCTTCTCCGTCGCCGTCGGCCCTGCTTTCCAGGGCAAGGGTTTCGGCATCGCCCTACTCAGATGGGGGACGAACAGACGCGCCTATGGCATCTTCCCGAGGTGCGGCTCTACACCAACGCGAAGATGGAGCGGAACATCGCGCTCTACAAAGCCTATGGCTTTCACTAAACGGGTCGCCGGCCCAATCCGTACCGGCCAGGATGGACGATCGTCGACATGGCTAAAGCCGCCCAGACAACGGCGATCGCCTGATCCTTTGAAGCAAACGGGAGGACGACAGTGACTCAATCAGGAACAATTCGCGCCGGCATGGGCGGCTGGAGCTTCGAGCCATGGGACACGTCCTTCTATCCGGACAAACTGTCCAAGGCGAAGCAACTGCACTACGCAACCCGGCAGGTGCCGAGCATCGAGGTCAACGGCACCTATTATTCGAGTTTCAAGGAGCCGACCTTCGTCAAATGGGCTAACGAAGCGCCGGATGGCTTCGTCTATTCGCTGAAAGGCAACCGCTTCGTCACCAACCGACGCGTGCTCGGCGAGGCCGGCGAGTCGATGACGCGCTTCCTGGGGTCGGGCGTCGCCGCACTCGGCGACAAGCTCGGGCCGATACTGTGGCAGTTCGCGCCGACAAAAAAGTTCGACTCGGACGATTTCGAGGCCTTCCTCAAGCTGTTGCCTGAAAAGCAGGACGGCGTTGCGCTGCGCCATGCGGTGGAGGTGCGCAACGACAGCTTCGTCGTGCCGGAATTCGCTGCGCTGGCGCGCAAATACAAGGTCGCGATCGTCTATGCCGACCATGCCAAATATCCTGGGATCGCCGACCTCACCGGTGATTTCGTCTATGCGCGGCTGCAGGCCGGCAGCGACGACAATCCCGACTGTTACACACCAAAGGCGCTCGACGAATGGGCGGCGCGGGCAAAAACCTGGGCGGAAGGCAAGGCGCCGGGCGACCTGCCGCGCACCGATCCCTCAATTGACGCTCCGGTAAAACCGCGTGATGTGTTCGTCTACTTCATCACCGAGGGCAAGGTCCGCGCGCCGTTCGGCGCCATGGCGCTGATGAAACGCGTCACAGGCTGATGGTCTCGAGTTTTCACATCTTCATCACCATCGTAACCTTATCGATACCTCCTTGCTGCATGAATCCGCGGAGCTAGGGCAGCCGCGGGTTAGGGCATGTCGCTCGACTACCACTCACTTCTGCTGGCTGTCGGTTTTTCCGCCGCCTGCCTGAGCCTGACCTTGTTCGGCATCTGGCTGACCGCGCGAACTGAAAAGTTTCTGCTGACATGGTCGATCAGCGCATTGTTGATCGTCGGCGATGTTTTTATCTACGAGGACTATATCGAGACGCCCGGACGCATCCTCGGCATCGCGACGTTCGCCCTGCTCCTGGTTGGGTTCTCGACCATGCTGGGCGCCGCCTACCAGTTCAGGTCCGGCCGGTCGCCGATCCCGCTGACGGTTTTCGGCAGTTGCATCTCGCTTGCCCTGGCGCTGCCGCCGATGGCGCTCGGCTATGACGGGCTCGGCTTCATGTTCGAAAATCTTCTTGCCGCCCTGCTTCTATTTGCAACGGCTTATCAATACTGGATCGGGCGCGCTGAAGCCCCTGTCCCGATCATCGGCCTCGCCGTGCTCTACTCGGCCACCGGCATTTCCTTTGTACTGTGTGCCATGGCTCTTGCATGGGATGGGAAGCTTGTCCTCGGACATGCGCCGAGCAACTGGGCCGAGGATCTGAGTCTCGTGGTCGTCATTGCCAGCATGACTGGCATCGGCGCTCTTTCACTGGCACTCAACCAGGGCCGTCTGGCCCGATATCATCGTCTGGCTGCGCTGACCGATCCGCTGACCGGCCTGCTCAATCGGCGCGCCCTGTTCGATCTCAATGGCGGCGCCCCGATCGGGGCCTTCACGGCGGTGGTCGTATTCGACCTCGACGGCTTCAAGGCCATCAACGACGAATTCGGCCACGCCACAGGCGATCAGGTGCTGAGAGTGTTCGCCGAGGAACTGGTGGAGAACCTTCGCCCCACCGATGTCGCCGCGCGCATGGGCGGAGAGGAGTTCGCGCTGGTTATGCAGCGGACCCTGCCCGAAGCGGTGGAGTTCACCGCCGAGCGTATACGCACCGCCTTTGCCGCGCGTGTCATCGAGACCGAAACCCGTCCCCTGACATGTACGGTCAGCGCCGGATACGCCTTCGGCAGCAAGGACGGCATGAGCTTCGACAAGGTGCTCAGCGCCGCCGACAAGGCGCTCTATGCCGCCAAGCGCGGCGGTCGCAACCGCGTCGCGGCCTCGACCTTCCGACGCGCAAGCTAGCCGCTTGGCGGCATAGCGTACCGCCCCTTCCGTCAGCCCTCACGCCGCCATCACGACCTCGTTGTAGGCATCGAGATCGACGTAGAAGACCTTGGTGATCTCTGCGATCAGCTCGTCGTGATCGTATCCTTGCGATTTCAGAATGTTGATGGCGGTCATGATGTCGACGCGCTCGGTGAGCCGTCGTTTCTGGTAGTCCTCGACATAACGTTCCATCGGCTGCCCTGGCCCAAGTGCCCCAAATGCGTTGAACAACGATCAGATCGCAGAAAGGGGGTTGCTTGCACGGAACGTGCCGGCTGAGCCCACGCCTCACCTTGATCTGTCAACGAGACTGATACGGAAAGCGGCCGACTCAACAAGGCCAAGTAAAGCCTAGCATGCAATCTTCGGCGCGCCAGAGTTGCAAACGGTGTCGTTGAAGAAAATCTCGTAAACCTTCGTTATTTCGTCATCCTTGGGCGCAGCGACGCGAAGCGGAGTGAAGACGCAAGGGTCAATGCCGTGACTTCAGAGCATCGCCACGGTGCAGAATCCAGGATGGGGGGCGCCGGAGAACGGCTTTTTCTCTTCGCCCCTGCACTCTTCGGCGGGTGTCACGGCATGGATTCCTGGGGTCTGCACCGCGTCGCTTCGCTCCTTGCTTCGCCCCAGGATGACGACGGGAGAGATGGTTCAGCTAATCCTAGAGGTTTGGGATTCGCCACTGAGGCTTTAGACAGTCAGGAACTTGCGGACATCGGCGCGGTCGAGATCCTCGGCCGGGCCGGTGTGGACGATCCGGCCGCGGTCCATGATGTTGACCTCGTCCGCCAGTTCCCGGCAGAAATCAAGATACTGTTCAACCAGCAGCACGGCGATGCCTGCCTGGTCACGCAGATAGCGAATGGCGCGGCTGATATCCTTGATGATCGACGGCTGGATGCCTTCGGTCGGCTCGTCGAGCACCAGCAGTTTCGGGCGCATCACCAGTGCCCTGCCGATGGCAAGCTGCTGCTGCTGGCCGCCGGAAAGGTCGCCGCCCCGGCGGCCGAGCATCTGCTTCAGCACGGGGAACAATTCGAAGACGTGGCCGGGAATGTTGCGGTCGGCGCGCTTCAATGGCGCAAAGCCCGATTCGAGGTTTTCCCGCACGGTGAGCAGCGGGAAGATCTCCCTGCCCTGCGGCACGAATGCGATGCCCGACCGGGCGCGATCATACGCCGCGCTCCGGTCGAGCGCCTTCCCCTCGAAGGCAACACTTCCGCTCGTCAACCGGTGGTGGCCGACGATCGATCTCATCAAACTGGTTTTGCCGACGCCGTTGCGGCCGAGCACACAAGTGATCTTGCCCGCGCCGGCCTTCAGCGAGACGCCACGCAGCGCCTGGGCGGCGCCGTAGTGCAGCGTGGCGTTGGAGACTTCGAGCATGGTCAGCGCCTTCTCCAACGCCTGAAGAACGAAAGGTCGAAATGATGGAACGGAACGCGCCAGACCATGATCATCTTCCCAGGTAAACTTCGACGACACGCTCGTCGGCGGAAACGAAATCGAGCGAGCCTTCGGACAGGACCGAACCTTCGTGCAGGCAGGTGACCTTGACGCCGAGCTCGCGCACGAAATGCATGTCGTGCTCGACGACGATGACCGAGTGGTCGCGCGCAATATCCTTGAGCAGCCGCGCGGTCTCCTCAGTCTCGGCGTCGGTCATACCGGCAACCGGTTCGTCGACCAGCAGCAGCTTCGGATCCTGAGCCAGCAGCATGCCGATCTCGAGCCATTGCTTCTGGCCGTGGCTGAGATTGGCGGCGAGTTCATCGCGCTTGTCGCCCAGCCGGGTGATGCCGAGGATATCGTCGATCTGCCGCGCCTCCGCGGCCGAGCGGCGATGGAACAGCGCCGGGAAGATCGAGCGTGGGCCCTTCAGCGCCAGCATCAGGTTCTCCTCGATCGTGTGGCTTTCGAAGACGGTCGGCTTCTGGAATTTCCTGCCGATGCCCATCATGGCGATCTCGGCCTCGTCATGTTTGGTCAGGTCGACCTGCCCGTCGAAGTAAACCTCGCCCGCGTCGGGACGCGTCTTGCCGGTGACGATGTCCATCATCGTGGTCTTGCCGGCGCCGTTGGGACCGATGATCGCCCGCATCTCGCCCTTGTCGAGCACCAGCGACAGGTTGTTGATGGCGCGAAAGCCGTCGAAGGAAACCGAGACGCCGTCGAGATAGAGGATGGTGTTGCTCTTCGACATCGCTCACTCCGCCGGCTGCGGTTCGGGGCTGGATGTGGACCAGTCGCCCGGCGTTCTCGCAGCCGAGCGAACGATCTTCGGCGGTGGCTGGACGTCAGGATCGGTGCCGGCCTCCTCGGCGATCGAGGCCGCGCGCAGCGCCTTGGCATTTCCGCGCCAGGAATCCCACATGCCGATAATGCCTTGGGGCAGGAACAGCGTGACGGCGACAAACAGGCCGCCAAGCGCAAACAGCCAGAACTCCGGCAGCACGCCGGTGAACCAGGATTTGCCGGCATTGACCACGAGCGCGCCGATGATCGGCCCGACGATGGTGCCGCGCCCGCCGACGGCCGCCCATACCACGACCTCGATCGAATTGGACGGCTCGAACTCGCCCGGATTGATGATGCCGACCTGCGGCACGTAGAGCGCGCCGGCAATGCCGGCCATGACAGCAGACACGGTGAAGGCGAACAGTTTGACGTTTTCCGCCCGCCAGCCGAGAAAGCGCGTGCGGCTCTCGGCGTCGCGCACTGCCATCAGCAGCTTGCCGTATTTGGAACCGACGATCGCCCAGGTGACGAAGACGGCGAGCGCCAGCGTGACGGCGCTGGCCGCGAACAATGCCGAGCGTGTCGCATCCGCCTGCACGTTGAAGCCGAGAATATCCTTGAAATCGGTCAGGCCGTTGTTGCCGCCGAAACCCATGTCGTTGCGGAAAAACGCAAGCAGTAGCGCATAGGTCATCGCCTGGGTGATGATCGACAGATAGACGCCGGTGACGCGGCTGCGGAAGGCGAACCAGCCGAAAACGAAGGCGAGCAGGCCGGGCACCGCAAGCACCATGATCGCGGCAAACCAGAAATGGTCGAAACCGTACCAGAACCACGGCAGCTCCTTGTAGTTCAGGAACACCATGAAGTCCGGCAGCAGCGGATTGCCGTAGACGCCGCGCGAGCCGATCTGGCGCATCAGATACATGCCCATCGCGTAGCCGCCGAGCGCGAAGAAGGCGCCGTGGCCGAGCGAAAGGATACCGCAATAGCCCCAGACGAGATCGAGCGCCAAGGCGAGCAGCGCATAGCAAAGATACTTGCCGGTGAGCGCGACGACATAGGACGGCACGTAGAACGCGCTCATCGGCGAGACGGCAAGATTGAGCAGCGGCACGATGATGGCGACCGCCAGAAGGATGAAGATCGTGATGGCGATGCGGCGGTCGGCGCCGGCGGCGAAGAAGCGTCCGGTGATCATGCTTCCACCGACCTGCCCTTCAGCGCGAACAGGCCGCGCGGGCGTTTCTGGATGAACAGGATGATGAGGACCAGCACGACGATCTTGCCGAGGACCGCCCCGGCATAGGGTTCGAGGAACTTGTTGACGATGCCGAGCGAGAAGGCGCCGACCAGCGTGCCCCAGAGATTGCCGACGCCGCCGAACACGACGACCATGAAGCTGTCGATGATGTAGCCGCGGCCGAGATTGGGCGAGACATTGTCGATCTGGCTGAGCGCGACACCGGCGATGCCGGCAATGCCGGATCCCAAGGCAAAGGTCAGCGCGTCGACCCACGGCGTCCTGATGCCCATCGATGCGGCCATGCGGCGATTGGCGGTGACGGCGCGCATCTGCAGACCCCAGGGGGTGCGCTTCATCACATAAAGCAGCACCGCGAACACGCCGAGCGCGAATACCAGTATCCAGAGCCGGTTCCAGGTCACCGCAAGCTGGCCGATATAGAACGAACCCGACATCCACGACGGATTGCCGACCTCCTGGTTGGTCGGCCCGAAGATGGTGCGCACGGCCTGCTGCAGGATCAGCGAGACGCCCCATGTCGCCAGCAGCGTCTCCAGCGGCCGGCCGTAGAGAAAGCGGATCACACCCCGCTCGATGACGAGGCCGACGAGCGCCGCGACCGAGAAGGCGAGCGGCAGCGCGATAACCAGCGACCAGTCGAACAGACCGGGAAAGGAGGTTCGGATCACCTCCTGCACGACAAAGGTCGTGTAGGCGCCGAGCATCACCATTTCGCCATGCGCCATGTTGATGACGCCCATGACGCCAAAGGTGATGGCGAGGCCGATCGCCGCCAGCAGCAGCACCGATCCGAGCGAGATGCCGTACCAGATGTTCTGGCCCGCATCCCACAGCGCCAGCGTCGAGTTGATGTTGGCGATCGCCGCCGTCGCCGCGTCCTTGACCGCGCCTTCGGAATTGGCCTCGATGGCGGTGAGCAGGGACAGAGCATTGCGATCGCCGCGCCCGCCGATCAGGGCGACCGCCGCCAGCTTGTCGGCCTCCGGCCTGTCGGACACCAGAACCGATGCGGCTCGGGCCTGTTCGAGCAGCGCTTTGACGCTTGCCACGGTCTCGCTGGCGATTGCGGCATCGAGCGGCTCGATGTTTGTCGCGTCGGGCGTCCTGAACATGGTGTCGGCGGCGGCAATGCGCGCGGCCGGATCTTTCGCGCCGAGCGTCAGCGTGCCCAGCGCATCGCGGATGGCGCGGCGCAGCGTGTTGTTGACCTTGATCTTGGTGATCTCGCTTTTGGCCGCGTCGCCGGATTTCTCACCGCTCAGCGGATCGAGCAGCTCAACGCTGCCGCCAGCTGCCTTGCCGATGAAAACCAGCGAATCGGCCTTGCGGACGTAAAGATCGCCCTCGGCAAGCGCGCCAAGCGGACGTTCGACCGCAGTATCACCGGTGGCCGCCAGCTCGCGCACGACAGCTTCGGTGGCCGAGAAATTCGAGGCAGTGGCAAATTTGGCGATGATGGCGCGCAGATCCGCTTCGGCAGCGTTCGACGGCGACAGCATCCCCAGGAGGAGCAGCAGCGTCAGGCCGATCGCGCGGGTGAGGATCATCGATTTCTGGCGACTCTTGAGGGTTGAAACTTCGCGTCCGGGCGGACTGGAGGAGAGACGAGCTCGCCCGGACGCGTCGCGGTCCCGGTCGTGGAGAAATCCACGACCGTCAGACCCGGGAGGATCAGTTGGTTCCCTTGCCGCCGCACTTGCCGGTTGCGACATTGAAGTTGCCGCAGGACAGAGGCGCGCGCCAGTCGGAGATCAGGTCCTTCGAATCGGCCAGATAGTCGGACCACTCGTCGCCCATCACCAGGCCAGGCGTCTGCGAGACGGTCTCGAACTGGCCGTCGGCCTGGATTTCGCCGATCAGCACCGGCTTGGTGATGTGATGGTTCGGCATCATGGTCGAATAGCCACCGGTCAGGTTCGGCACCGAGACGCCGATCACGGCGTCGATGACCTTGTCAGGATCGGTGGTGCCGGCCTTCTCGACCGCCTTCACCCACATGTTGAAGCCGACATAATGGGCTTCCATCGGGTCGTTGGTGGTGCGCTTGTCGTTCTTGATGAATCTGTGCCAGTCGGCGATGAACTTGGCGTTCTCGGGCGTATCGATGCTCTGAAAATAGTTCCAGGCGGCGAGATGGCCGACGAGCGGCGCGGTGTCGAGACCGGCAAGCTCTTCCTCGCCGACCGAGAAAGCCATGACCGGGATGTCCTCGGCCTTGATGCCCTGGTTGCCAAGCTCCTTGTAGAACGGCACGTTGGCGTCGCCATTGACCGTCGAGACGACGGCGGTCTTCTTGCCGGCGGAGCCGAACTTCTTGATCGCCGCGACCTCGGTCTGCCAATCGGAGAAGCCGAACGGCGTGTAGTTGACCATGATGTCTTCGGCGGCGACGCCCTTGGCCTTCAGATAGGCTTCGAGGATCTTGTTGGTGGTGCGCGGATAGACGTAGTCGGTGCCTTCAAGCACCCAGCGCTTCACCGAACCGCCATCCTCGCTCATCAGATAGTCGACGGCCGGAATAGCCTGCTGGTTCGGCGCCGCACCGGTGTAGAACACGTTGCGCTCGCTCTCCTCGCCCTCATACTGGACGGGGTAGAACAGGATGTTGTCGAGCTCGCTGAACACCGGCAGCACCGACTTGCGCGACACCGAGGTCCAGCAACCGAACACCGCCGCGACCTTCTCCTTGGAGATCAGCTCGCGCGCCTTTTCGGCGAACAGCGGCCAGTTCGAAGCCGGATCGACGACGACCGCTTCGAGTTTCTTGCCGAGCAGGCCGCCCTTTGCATTCTGCTCGTCGATGAGCATCAGCATGGCGTCCTTCAGCGTCGTCTCCGAAATCGCCATGGTCCCCGACAGCGAGTGGAGAATACCCACCTTGATCGTGTCGTCAGCCGCCCTGGCCGGGACACTCATCAGCAAGCCGGCTGTGACCGCGCCTGCCGAAAACATTTTTGTTATTGTCGAGAAACTGCCCCTCATATTTCAAACTCCCTAGCTGGTTGATCGCATCGCAAACAGACCATGCAACGGCTGTGCCAACCGCGGGAGCAAAATTGAGTGCGCTTAGATTTCCTTGCCCTATCAGCTGGTTAATATATTAGCCGCCAAAGTTAAGCGCCGCCGCAGGTGTTCTGATTGAGAAAAAATTCCCCGCTCTCGCCTAAGTTTTCATCAGTCACGAATTAATGCATGAATATTGAGCAACACCGTGTCAAAGACGACGAAAGGTTGCAGCGCTGCAGGAAAATGCGGCAAGCTCGATCTCCAAAAGAGTGACGTCATGACCTCCAGGATTTCTCGTATTTTCAGCACCATGCTTCTGGTTGCGGCCACCGGCAGTGCACGCGCCGATTTCACCCACGGCAAATTGCCGGACGGGACCTATCACTGCGAAGTCTATCTGCTTGGCATGTTCCTCAGCCTTGGCGACATCACCATCAAGGGAAATGTCTATAGCGGTCCGGTGACCTTCGGAACCGCTGGGCAGGGCTACAACTATCAGATGGATACAAATGGCGAGATTACATGGTTGGGACCGTTGGGCGGCTATACGACCGGCGGCAACTCGATCTCGCTCACGCAAGCCATCCTGGACGGTCAAACCAGCCCGTCCTTCGACATCATCATGAAGCAGCCTGACGGCGCCTTCACCGCCTCGACTTGCACCAAGCGTTGAACAGCCGACAAGAAGAGGCGCGAAATCTTGTGAGGTTCCGCGCCAGCAGCAGTCGGGAGGGTATGGCTAAATGCTTTTGGCCGACATTTGTCCGGCAATGTACTCGGCCTGACGGATCGCCAGCGACACGATCGTCAATGTCGGATTTTCAGCGCCGCCGGTGGTGAACTGGCTGCCATCCGACACGAACAGGTTCTTGATGTCGTGCGCCTGGCCATGCTTGTTGACGACGCCGTCGGCCGCCTTCTCGCTCATCCGATTGGTGCCGAGATTGTGGGTCGACGGATAGGGTGGCGTCGGCAAGGTCCGCGTCGCCCCGACCGCCTCGTAGAGCGCCGAGCCCTGTTTGTAGGCGTGGTTGCGCATCGCCGTGTCGTTGGCATGGTCGTCGAAATGGACGTTCGCCACCGGCATGCCGTGCTCGTCCTTGATATCGGCATGCAGCGTGATGCGGTTTTCCTCGCGCGGCATGTCCTCGCCGACGATCCACATGCCGGCCATGTGGTCGTAGTGGTCGAGCGCCGTGGTGAAGGAACGCCCCCAGCCGCCGGGATTGAGGAAGGCGGCCATGAACGGCAGGCCGAGCGACAGCGTCTCGAGTTCGTAGCCGCCGACGAAGCCGCGCGAGGGATCGTTGCGGGCCTCATCGCGGATGATACCGGCCATGGTGGTGCCGCGATACATATGCACCGGCTTGTCGAAGATGCCGTAGACCGAGCCGGTGGTGTGGCGCATGTAGTTCTTGCCGACCTGCCCCGACGAATTGGCAAGGCCGTCGGGAAACTGGCTCGATGCCGAATTGAGCAGCAACCGCGGGCTCTCGATGGAATTTCCGGCGATGGCGACGATGCGGGCCTTCTGTTCCTGCAGTCTGCCGTCCTTGTCGGCATAGACGACGCCGGTTACCTTGCCTGACGCATCGTGGTTGATCTTGATGGCCATGGCATTCGGCCTGACCTCGAGATGGCCGGTCGCCTCGCCCTTGGGAATTTCGCTGTAGAGCGTCGACCATTTGGCGCCCCATTTGCAGCCCTGGAAGCAGAAGCCGGTCTGCTGGCAGGCGTTGCGGTCGTCGCGCGGCTCGGAATTGATTGCCATCCGGCCGGTGTGGCACTCCTTGTAGCCGAGCTTGTCGGCGCCGGCCTTCATCACCTTGAAGTTGTTGTTGCCGGGAAGGCCTGGGATGTTGTTGGTGAGCGTCACGCCCAGCTTATCTTCGGCCTTTGCGTAGTAGGGCTCCAGCTCGGCAAGCGTGATCGGCCAATCGAGCAGGTTCGCGCCTTCTAGTTTTCCGTAGGTCGAAAGCGTTCTGAATTCATGCTCCTGAAAGCGCAGCGAGGCGCCCGCCCAGTGCGTGGTCGAGCCGCCGACCGCCTTGACGATCCATGCCGGCAGATTGGGAAAATCTTTCGCCACCCGCCAGTCGCCCGAGGTCGTGCGCCTGTCCGTCCAGGCGAGTTGGGCGAATGAATCCCACTCGTCGTTGATGAAATCCTCGTATTCGTGGCGTGCGCCCGCCTCCAGGATGACGACATCGATGCCTTTCTGGGCGAGTTCGTTGCCGAGCGTGCCGCCGCCGGCGCCCGAGCCGATGATGACCACCACGCCGTCGTTATTGAGATCAAATGGTGCTGCCAAGGTTTCCTCCCATGATGTCTGTTGTGTGCGGTGGCGGCGATGGGGCTCAGAGCCACTCGATGTCGTCGAACCCGCGCGCCATGTAGCCGCCCTTGGAGTAGGACTCGCCCTCGTAGCCGAAGATCGGCCAGACCTCTTTCTGGTTGTAGAGACCGACGACAAGCCCGCCACGGACTGCCTGGAAGAACGGCGTGTCCTCGATCCCTCTTAGCACGGCAACGCGCTGCTCCTCCCAGCCGAGGCTGGTGTAGCCACCCTTACCCGACTTCGAGTCGAGTTCGGCGATGCCGTATTCGATGAGGTCCTTATGGGCTGGGTCTTTGCCGGCCTGCTCGTCATGGGCCTTGACGGCGATTGCGTAATATTTGTCAGGCACTTGGTCGTGCGGGTAGATGTCGCGCGCCATCTGGATCAGGGTCGCCATGGTTTCGGGCTTGAGCGCAGATGTTTCGAGGCCCCAGGCATGTTCCGGGCTGATGACGGCACTACCCGAAATGACCAGCAGCGCGCCGACACCGCCGCGCTTCAGAAGCTCGCGGCGCGATAGCCCGGGCTTCCTTTCATGGGCCGGCTTTCTCTCATAAATCGTGACCATTTGTTCCTCCCTTTGCTTGCTGTTCGCACCCGAAGGTGCCCTGGCTGGCGCCCGCTGGCCGGCACGGCCGTAATGTCTCCTATTTGAACCGGCCCTGACGCTGCAGAACCTCGATCTTGTAGCCGTCGGGATCCTCGATGAAGAAGAAGCGCGCGAGCAGCGCTCCGTCGCGGTTGAACTCGACGATCTTCTTCGGGCTCAGGCCAAGCGCGCCGAGCCGGTCATGTTCGCTGTCCAGATCGGCGACCGAAACCGCGAGATGGCCGTAGCCGTCGCCGAGCGCATAAGGCTCCTGGCGGCCCTTATTGACGGTGAGCTCGACTTCGAAGCCCGCCTCGGCATTGCTCAGATAGACGAGCGTGAAGGTTTCGAAATCGAGCCGTTCAGCGACGTCCAGCCCAAAGGCTTTCCGGTAGAAGTCGATGGAACGGGCCTCGTCCAGAACCCGGATCATGGTGTGGATCGTCTTCGCCAAATGACACTCCGTCGCACCAGCGCCTTATGCGCGTCGGCGTGATTATGCGCGGGTTGCGGCAAAGGTGGTGGCAGCCGATTACCACGCGCTGATCTAACGACGGGGTGGCAAACCGCCTAAGGACGAAAGTCCGATTGCTGTTTTCCGCTTTCCGGCTGAAGATAATTGGCCGCAATAGGCACTGCTCAAAGGGGCGAATCGCTGCTGATTGCGTCTAAAATCAACAAGAATGGCCAAGACCACTAAGAACGGGAGGTAACGATGTGCAGGGTTTTTGCCGGGCAGGATCCGGAGGGCTACCGGCAGATCAATCGATCGATCCGCATCGACGGGCACTCGACGAGCATCCAGCTCGAGGCGACGTTCTGGGCATTGCTCGACGAGATCGCCGACAGCCAAGGTTTAACGACGCCGAAATTCATCTCGAAGCTTTATGACGAGGCCATAGAGATCAATGGCCAGGTTCCGAACTTCGCCTCGATGTTGCGCACGACCTGTGCCCTCTATCTGCGCGGCCATCGGCCGGGCATCGAAGAACACACGGCCCCGAAGCGGCAAGCAGCTTAACTTTCGATCGCAACATCGAATGCCAGGCGGGTCATATCGGTGAAAAGCGCCTGGCGTTCGGAATAATCGGTTTGCTCGCCGGTCACCACATTGTCGACGACAGTCAGGATCGACAGCGCCCGGGCGCCGAAATGCGCCGCGATGCGATAGAGCGCACTGGTCTCCATATCCACGGCCAGCGCGCCGTGGGCCTGCGCTTCGGCGAAGCGATCGCGCCCCTGAGGATGATAGAATATATCGCTGCAGATGGTCAGCCCAGCCTGATGTTCGATGCCGATTCCGGCAGCTCGAGCCAAGGCTCGGGAAAATAGCGCCGGATCGGGGCCGGCATCAGCACCATAGAGCCCAAAAACCTGGCCGCTCTCGGCACTTTCACCGCGCACCGACTGCGAGATCACCAGGCTGCGCAGTTTAACCGCGGCAGTTAGGGCACCACAGGTACCGGTGCGGATCAGTGTCCTCACGCCGTGGAAATCCAGCAATTCATGCGCGTAGATCAGGAATGACGAGACGCCGATGCCGGTGGACTGGATGCTCACGGGCTTGCCGCAAAACAGGCCGGTAAAACCGAGGGCTTCCCTTCGACGGTTAACGCAGCGCGGCGCCTCCAGAAAGGTTTCCGCCATCCATTCGGCACGCTGCGGGTCGCCCGGCAACAGCACTGTTGCGGCATAATCGCCCTTGCCTGCCTCGTTGTGCGGCGTCACGGCATACTCCCCCAAAACCCGCCGCCCGTTTCGCCCATAATCATGGCAGTCTCGCGCCATTTCGCAAGCGCGAGAATTAGTACGCCCTAAGATTCCAGCACATCCTTGACGATTGTGGCCAGTTGCTTGAGCGAAAACGGCTTCGGCAGGAAACCGAAATGCGCGGCTGCCGGCAGGTTTTTAGCGAACGCATCCTCCGCGTAGCCGGAAACGAAGACGAATTTGATGTCCGGCTGCCGCTTGCGCAATTCGCCAAGCAGCGTCGGCCCATCCATCTCAGGCATCACCACATCGGAAACGACAATGTCGACCTTGCCGCCGAGCGCCTCGAAGACTTCCAGCGCCTCGACGCCTGAGGACGCTTCGTGGACGGTATAGCCGCGCGACGTCAGCGCCCGCATACCGCCCATCCGCACGGCATCTTCGTCCTCGACGAGCAGCACCGTGGCCGAACCAGACAGATCCTTGGCTGCGTCGGCGATCTTTGCCGGTGCAGCAGGCGCCTCGCCGGGTTCGCCCCCCGTTCTCGCCTCTGCAATGTAGCGCGGCAGGAAGATGCGGAACACCGATCCCTTGCCGACCTCGGAGTCGCAGAAGATGAAGCCGCCTGTCTGCTTGATGATGCCATAGACCATCGACAGGCCGAGACCAGTGCCCTTGCCGACCTCCTTGGTGGTGAAGAACGGTTCGAAAATCTTCTTGAGTACTTCGGGGGCGATGCCGCTGCCGGTGTCTTCGACTTCGACCACCACATAATCGGCCGGCGCAAGTTCGCGATAGGGAAGGCTCTTGCTCTCCTCTGTGGTCACATTCCGGGTGCGCACGGTGAGATCGCCGCCGTTCGGCATCGCATCGCGCGCATTAACCGCCAGATTGACCACCACCTGCTCGAACTGTCCGATGTCGACCTTCACCGGCCACAGATCGCGGCCATGATCGACCTTCAGCTTTATGTCGTTGCCGACCAGACGGGCCAGCAGCATCCGCAGATCGGCTAGCACGTCGGTCAGGTTGAGCACCTCCGGCCGCAGCGTCTGCTTGCGCGAGAAGGCCAGAAGCTGCCGCACCAGCGACGCCGCCCGGTTGGCGTTCTGCTTGATGTTCATGATGTCCGGGAAGGACGGGTCCGACGGGCGATGATTGGTCAACAAAAGGTCCGACGCCATGATGATGGCGGTCAGTACATTGTTGAAGTCGTGTGCGATGCCGCCGGCAAGCTGGCCGACCGCCTGCATCTTCTGGCTTTGAGCCATCTGGCCCTCGAGCGCCTTTTGCTCGGTGGTCTCGACGGCGTAGACGATGGCCGATTCTTCGGCGCCCTCGCCGGTGCCGTCGGCGACCGCGTTGACGTAGAAGCGCATATGCCGTTCTTCATTGCCGGGCAGCAGCGTATCGATTGGTTCGATGTCAGCCTGCCTTTGTCGCGCTTTCTCGAACGCCGCGGCAAAGGCGGGCCGGTCGCGCTCATGGATCACCGAGTCCAGCCGAACGCGCCGATCGACCGCGTCCCCGTCGACGACGGAGGAAAACAGCGACAGGAAAGGCGCGTTGGTGCGCAAGATGCGCCCGCTGTTGTCGACAGCTGCTATTGCCATCGGCGTCGAATTGAAAAAGCGGGTGAAGCGGATCTCCGAGGCGCGAAGGTCGGCAGAAGCGTCCTCGCCTTGCGTCCGGTTGAGCACGATGGTGCGCGTCGGACCGTTGACGCCCTCGCGGCTGGCCGTGACCCTATGCATGAAACGCACGGGCAGCGCCTCGCCCTTCACTGTCGTCAGATCGAGATCGATGACCGCATTGCGCGTGGTGCCCGGATCGGCCTTGACCGAGCGGACCAGCGCCATGCCGTCGCCGGCGACGATCTCCGGAAGGGTGACGGCGCCAGGCGTGAAACTCGTCAGGTCGATGCCCAGCCACTCCGCAAGCGTGGCGTTGATATAGGTGACGCGGCCTTCCTGATCGGCCGAAAAGAAGCCGGCCGGCGCATGGTCGAGATGATCGATGGCCTCCTGCAGATCGAGGAAGAACCGCTCTTGCTCGGCCCGTTCTTCCGAGATGTCGGCGAGTTGCCAGGCGAGCAAGGGCAGCCGCTGGCCCGGGACGCTGAAGGCGCGGGCGCGGGCACGATACCAGCGCGCGCCCGGCTCGGCGCCGGGTCGAATGGATTGCGCAAGCCGAAACTCCCCGTCGCCGGGCTGGCCGTCGCGCAGGCCGGAGGCGAGCCGGTATATGGTCACTGAGGCCTCGGGAACGTCGGACAGCAAACCTTCGACCGTCTTGAGATCCGCCGCGGACGCCGCGCCCGTCATGTCGGCATAGGCCCGGTTGGCGTAGACGACACGACCCTTGGTGTCGGTGACCAGAAGACCCTGCGACATCGAATCGACGAAGGCTTTCGACAGCTCGTCACTCGTCGAGCGCGGTGTGATCTGCACGAAGCCGATGGCGGTGGCGAACAGGAAGCCGACACCGATCATCGCCAGCACACCAAGCATTCCAAGCAGGAATGGGTCGCCAAGACGTTCGCGGAAAAGGCCGAAGACGATCGCGGCGCCAGTCAGGACGACGATGAAGACGATGAGCCGGGTGACCGCACCCGGTCGCGTGTTCTGGTCGACGATCGGTACCGGATAGAAATCGCCGCGCGCTTCCTTGGCCATGTGCCCCCTGCTCGTGAAATCCGGTACTTGCCCCTGCCCGGTTGAATCACATTCTCAGGGTCCGGAAAAGGCCTTGGCGGCAAATGTCCGCTAAAAATGACGCCCGTTCGGCGCCTGGTGTGGTGAATCCGAAATTCGCATTACCCTGGGTGCTGCGGGGAGCGAATTTCGGATTCACCACATCAGCAACGTGCTGAAAATCCAGTGTGGTGGATTTGAAATTCCGGAACGCTGACGCCCTCAATTCGTAGGGACTTCAAATCCACCACATTGGTGTTTCAACCTGTTCAAGAGGCGCGAAAGGCGACTTGCAGTGGCGTGCCGCAACAGTCTAGTGTCGCGTCTTCTTCGAAAGCCGATATTGGGGGCACCAATGCTGCAGTGGCTGGATAGTGTGGCGGGTCCGGGTTATGCCGCGGCAATCCTGTGGACGTTTGTCGCGCTTGTCCTTTTGGTCATCATTCTCCTCATCGTCAAGCTGGTCCGCAATCTGACCTTCGGAACATTCGTTGCCGGCGGCAGGAACCGCAAGACGCGGCTGGCGGTCATGGACGCCACCGCTGTCGACAGCCACCGCCGGTTGGTGCTGGTGCGCCGCGACGACATCGAGCACCTGCTGCTGATCGGGGGCCCGACAGACGTCGTCGTTGAACGCGACATCCGGCTGTCGGCGCTGCGCCGTCCTGCGCTGACCGGAGATGGCGGTGGCCATCAGCCGGCACCGCGGCCGCGCGCGCCTCAACCAGCTCCTGCGCCAATGAGGCAAGCACCGCCTCCGCAGCCGGTAAGCGCGGCCCCGACGCCTGTCCGGCCCCATCAGACTGCACCAGCGCCAGCGCCGAAGCCAGCGCAAAGCCATCAATCGGCGACCATCACGCCGCTGCCCGCCTACGCCAATGCCGTTCGACACGCGCCATCGCCGGCAAGACAGGATTCCCCGGCAAAGCAGGATTCCATTGACGATACGCTGATGAGGGAGCTCGAGGTCTCGTTTGATGTCCCGCAGCCCGCGCCGGAGAGCAAGCCGGCGGCAAAGGCGCCGTCGTCTCTCGATGACGAGATGACGAAGCTTCTAGGCGAGCTTTCCAGCCAGAAAAGATAACCGGCCAGAAACGGGCCAGCGAACAGGCAACAAAAAAATGGCCGGAGACCGGCCATGACGAAATTCGCTATTGCTGCTTTTAGGCGATTCGCCTGTGCTTCAGTCGTCGCGGTAGACCTTCTCGCGGCGCTCGTGGCGCTCCTGCGCCTCGATCGACAAGGTCGCGATCGGACGCGCATCGAGCCGCTTCAGCGCAATGGGCTCGCCGGTCTCCTCACAATAACCGTAAGTGCCTTCATCAATGCGCTGAAGCGCGGAATCGATCTTTGAAATGAGTTTTCGCTGGCGATCGCGGGCGCGAAGTTCGATGGCGCGGTCGGTTTCCGAAGAGGCGCGATCGGCGAGATCGGGGTGGTTGGCGTTTTCCTGCTGTAGGATTTCGAGAGTTTCGCGCGCTTCGCGCAGTATGTCGTTCTTCCAAGTGACGAGCTTCAGCCGAAAGTAGGATTTCTGCCGCTCGTTCATGAACGGCTCGTCTTCGGAGGGTACGTAATCGGCGGTAACGATGTCGTTCATTCGACTCACCCAAACAGCCCCAATTTTGGCGCCTATATATTCGCGGACCGAATACTGCACAAGCGCAATCGACGACAGTTTCACGCAATTGTTAATGTCGGGCAAAATGCTATGGGCCGCATCATTCGCATGAAGGGCGCGACCGAATTCGCGTATGATTCGTTGGGTTTGAAGGGTGCCGGCCATTGTGCGCAAGGCGTTTCTCATGGCTAATCCTGCATCGCCTTTTGACGGGTTTCGGTGTTTGGCACAAGCGAGGGGCCGGTGAGCAAGCTTTATCTGTTGAGGCATGCCAAGGCCGGGTGGGCTCTGCCGGGCATGCGCGATTTCGATCGTCCCCTCGACGCATCCGGCGTCGCCGACACCGAAACGATGGGTGCGGCCATGCGGGCCCGCAGCTACATTCCGGACCTCACCCTTTGCTCCAACGCAAAGCGAGCGCGCCAGACCCTGGAAGGTCTGGCCGGCCACATCGATACAGGCCGGGTCCTGTTCCTGGACACGCTCTACAGTGAGGACGCCGCCGGCTATCTCAACCTCATCCGCAGCAATGGCGGGCCTAGCTCGCTGCTCATCATCGGCCACAACCCGATGACGGAAGATCTCACTATCGCGCTTTCGGGCGACGGCGACGAGGCTGCGATGGGAATGCTTAATCACGGCTTTCCGACTTCCGGCCTTGCCGTCGTCCGCTTTCCGGCCAGTCTTGCCAACGCCGCGCAAGGCACCGGCTATCTCGAAGCCTTCGTGACGCCGGCCGATCTCTGACGCCATTTCAAACCTAGGCAGCAGCGTCTATATCGGATCGTACCGAAGCCCCGAGAGACCGCATTTTGGCATCATCGCTGACCACTTTCACCGACGAGGCGAAGATTGCCCTGGATACGCTGTCGGGGCGCGCTACCGGGCTTTTTTCGCCATCACTGCGACTGGGTGTCACTGGTCTTTCCCGCGCGGGCAAGACGGTGTTCATCTCAGCCTTTGTCCACAATCTGATCCATGGCGGGCGCTTGCCGCTGTTCTCGGCGCAGAAATCGGGACGCATCGCCCGTGCCTTCCTCGAAGAGCAACCGGATGACGCCGTACCGCGATTCCAGTACGAGGATCACGTAGCGGCTTTGGTCAACGATCGCCTGTGGCCGGATTCGACACGTGCCATTTCCGAGCTGAGGCTCACCATCGAATATGAATCGGCCTCCGCCTGGAGCCGCATGTTTTCATCAGGCAGATTGTCGGTCGATATCGTCGACTATCCCGGCGAATGGCTGCTGGACCTACCGTTGCTCGGTAAATCCTACGCTGATTTCTCGCGCGAAGCGTTCGAGATGGCCGTGCTGCCGGTGCGCGCCGACCTTTCGCAGGAATGGCGCTCGCTCTCCGCCGCAGTCGACCTGAATGCGGACGCCGACGAGATGACGGCGCGACGCCTCGCCGAGAGCTTCGCCGCTTACCTCAAGGCATGCAAGCTCGACGAGCGGGCGCTTTCGACCCTGCCGCCCGGCCGTTTCCTGATGCCCGGCGATCTTGAGGGCTCGCCGGCGCTGACCTTCGCGCCCTTGCCGGGCCAGAGTGAGCGGCGGGCGCGTTCCGGGTCGCTTCAGGCGATGATGGAGCGGCGCTACGAGGCCTACAAGACATACGTCGTAAAGCCGTTCTTCCGGGAGCACATCACGCGCCTCGACCGCCAGATCGTGGTGATAGACGCCCTGCAGGCCCTGAACGCAGGCCCCGGCGCGATGGCCGATCTCGAACGTGCGGTGACCGAAATCCTCGCCTGCTTCCGCCCCGGCCGCGGCAATTTCCTGACTGACTTTTTTTCAAGGCGGATCGACCGCATATTGGTGGCGGCGACGAAGGCGGACCATCTGCATCACGAAAGCCACGAACGGCTGCAGGCGATCGTGCGGCGGCTTGCCGACCGCGCCGTGGCGCGAGCAAATTTCACCGGCGCCGATGTCGACGTGGTCGCCCTGGCGGCGGTGCGCGCGACCCGCGAAGGCACGGTCAAGCAAGGCCGTGAGACGCTGCCAGTCATCATTGGCACACCGTTGAAAGGTGAAAAGATCAACGGCGAAACATTCGATGGAAGAACCGAAACAGCCATATTTCCCGGTGATTTGCCGGAGAAAATTGATGCAGTGTTCGATGTCTCTGGACCAGACCATCGGCAGAACCCGGGCCATCGGAAAAGCGATGAGGACCCGGCGATACGCTTCGTGCGCTTTCGCCCGCCAAAGCTCGAACGCACGGCTGAAGGCGTCACGCTGTCGCTGCCGCATATCAGGCTCGACCGCGCCCTGCAGTTCCTGATCGGAGATCATCTGGCATGACCGCGCCCCGCAAGCCGGCGGCATTTCGCATCGAGCCGGAAGCCCCGCCAAAAGAAAGGGCAGCCTTGCGCCAGCCCGACGCTCCATCGGCCAGAAAGCCGCGCACCGTGAAGGCTGATCTTGCCGTCGTCACTCCGGCGGAAATCGACGTTTTCGACGAGCCGGACATCATCGTCGCCGAACCGCCGCCGGCGACCGCGCCGCGGAAGCGTTCGACGTTCGGCACCCTGTTCTTCGGCGCATTGGGCGTTCTGGTTTCGCTGGCCCTCGGCCTTTGGACCGACCAGCTGATTCGCGATCTGTTCGCGCGTGCCGAATGGCTGGGCTGGCTGGCCGCCGGCATGGCCGTGATCGCGCTGCTGGCGCTTCTGATCATCCTCGTCCGCGAATTCCTAGCGATCACCCGCCTCGCCGAGGTCGAAAAACTACAGAAGCGGGCACTCGACGCCATTGCCCGCGACGATCCGAAGGCCGCTCGCGCCGTGGTCGACGAACTCTCGGCCTTCGTCGCGGCCAAGCCCGAAACCGCGGCCGGCAGACGCGCGCTGGCTGACCTGCGCGACGAGATCATCGACGGTGGCAATCTGGTGCGCCTTGCCGAGACCGAAATCCTCGGCCCCCTCGATGCGCGCGCCAAGGTGATGATTCTCGAAGCGGCAAAGCGCGTGTCGCTGGTGACGGCTGTCAGCCCTCGCGCTTTGGTCGACGTCGCCTATGTCGTGTTCGAAGCGGGCCGGCTGATTCGCCGCCTGTCGGAGCTTTATGGCGGCCGGCCGGGCACGCTGGGGTTCTTCCGGCTGGCGCGCAGCGTTCTCGCCCATCTGGCGGTGACCGGCTCGATTGCCGTCGGCGACAGTTTCGTTCAGCAGATCGTCGGCCATGGCCTCGCTGCTCGGCTCTCGGCCAAGCTTGGCGAAGGTGTCGTCAACGGCATGATGACCGCGCGCATCGGCATTGCTGCGATGGAGACCGCAAGGCCCCTGCCCTTCAGCGCCGCGAGACGGCCCGGCATGGGTGATTTCCTGTCCGCGCTGACATCGTTTGCAACCAAAAAGCAGAAGGAGACATCCGCTTCCGACACGTGACAACCGTCTCCAGAACCGCACGTCCTGGTGGGAGGCTGTAGCCCTTTGATTTCGCGCACGATCCCAGCGCAAATCGCTCCCGATTTTCGGGGCCATGCGCTAGTGGTGACGAAGCATTAACCAATCTTGTTCATGGTCGGACGGGTTCCAAACCAGACTCTTTGTTGCCGGATGTCGTCGATGAAAAGCGTGATCTTGTCCAGTGTCCTGCCCATAGCTGTCGTGGTTTCAACAACTGCCGGCATGGCCGAAAAGACCTTTGCAGCAGAACGAGACAAGAAGTTCTTTCAATCCGTGGAAGGCGAATGGGTCGGCCCGGGGGAAATCGTCGCCGGCAAATACAAGGGCACGAAATTCACCTGCAATTTCACCGGCTCGACACCTGACGGCAAGATCGGCATGTCGCTCGACGGCGGTTGTCGGGTCGGCATGTTCACCCAGCAGATGTCGGCGACGATCCAGCACAAGGGCCGCGAGGGCTACAAGGGCAGCTTCATGGGCGGTGCCGCCGGTTCCGGCCTCGACATTATCGGCGGCAACGTGGTCAGCGCCAACAAGGTCGTCTTCACCATCAACCGCAATCAGTTGCGCGGCGTCATGCAGGCTCTTGTCCCCAACGACAATTCGATGACGGTGACGGTTGCGGTGCGCGTCGACCAGCAATTGGTGCCGGTCATCGGCATGAAGCTGAAGCGCGTCGATACGGTCGAAGTCGGCTCCATCGCGCCGAACTGAGCGATTATCTGCGCGTCCGACAGGACGTGCGGCGGCGCTATAAAAAAGCGGCGGCCACGGCCACCGCTTCTTTTGCAAAACTCAAATCGATTCTCAGGCCTTGATGGCGGCAGTCAGCTCGTCATAGGCCTTGCAGGCCTCGTCCGCCGTCGTCGCGCCCTGATACTCGGCTGTGACCGCCTGGACCTTGGCGGTGAGATCGGCCGCCTTGGCCGGATCCTTGGTAATTGCCTCCTGAAGGGCTGCAGTCATGTCATGAGCCTTCTTGGTCAGCATTTCAGTCGTGCAGTCCGGCGCGTTCGAGCAGGCCGATCCGGCAAGTGCCGCGATGCCAACGGCAACAAGCAAAAAATCTTCATGTCAGTCGTCTCCCTCAAAAAAAGACGGCGGATTTGATCGTCGTCCGCCCTTCACGGCCAAAGCCGCGCGTCCTTAGCGCCCGATTGCTGCAACACGCAGCGCAGCGGTGCATAAAGCTGTGGAGCGCGCCTGCAACACTGCTGCACCAGTTTCCGGATTCGGACTGTTCGATTTCAGCCGAAGCCCGTATCTTGGCTGCTCGATGCCGCAGCACGTGCAGCGGTCTCTAGAGAGAACGGAACGGCAGGCATGGCAGCAGAAGCAGCGGGCAGCGATCTGATCCACGTGGTGGCGCTGCTCGCCGCAGGTGTTGTCGCCGTACCGATCTTCAAACGCGTGGGGCTTGGTTCCATCCTCGGCTATCTGGCGGCCGGCGTGGTCATCGGCCCGTTCGGCATCGGCATCTTTTCCGAATCGGAAGCGATTCTTCACGTCGCCGAGCTCGGCGTCGTCATGTTCCTGTTCATCATCGGGCTGGAGATGCAGCCGTCGCGGCTGTGGGGCCTCAGGCGAGAGATCTTTGGCCTTGGGGCATTGCAGGTCGGCGTATGCGCGCTGTTGCTGACCGGCGTCGGACTGGCGGGAGGTTTTCCGATCTCGCAATCCTTCGTCGCCGGCGCCGGCTTCGTGCTGACCTCGACAGCGATCGTCATGCAGCTTCTGGAGGAACGTGGTGAGATCGCTGCGCCCAAAGGCCAGCGCATCGTCTCCATCCTGCTGCTCGAGGACTTGGCGATCGTGCCGTTGCTGGCCCTGATCGCCTTCCTGGCGCCGGGCGGCGCCGATATGAGCTTGACGCAGCGGCTGACGGAGGTGGGCATAGGCCTTGCCGCCATCGTCGGGCTGGTGTTGGCCGGGCGTTATCTGCTCAATCCGTTCTTCCGCATCCTGGCGGACGCCCGCGCCCGCGAAGTGATGACCGCAGCCGCCCTTCTGGTCGTTCTGGGGTCGGCGCTTGCCATGCAGCTCAGCGGCCTGTCGATGGCGATGGGCGCCTTCCTGGCCGGCGTGCTTTTGTCCGAATCCACCTTCCGCCATCAGCTGGAGGCTGATGTCGAACCATTCCGCGGTGTGCTGCTCGGGCTGTTCTTCCTCGCTGTCGGCATGTCGCTCGACCTGCATGTGGTCATCGAGAACTGGCGGCTTGTCGCCATCTACGTCGTTGCCTACATGGCGATAAAGGCGATCGGCATCTATCTCGTCGCCCGCATCCTCAAGACCGGTCACCGGGAAGCACTCGAGCGCGCCGTCTTCATGGCGCAAGGCGGCGAATTCGCCTTCGTTCTCTATTCCGCAGCCGCGGCGGTCGGCATCATCGACAGCCAGGCTAACGCGACCCTGACGGCGATCGTCATCATCTCCATGGTGCTGACACCGCTGGCCATTCTGGGACTGCGGTATCTGACGCCGCGCGACGAGCAGTCGCTCGAAGGCGTCGACATCGCCGATGGCCTTACCGGCAGCGTGCTGATCATCGGCTTCGGCCGCTTCGGCCAGATCGCCAGCCAGCCGCTGCTGTTGCGCGGGATCGATGTGTCGATCATCGACAATGAGGTCGAGATGATCCAGGCGGCGGCCGATTTCGGGTTCAAGGTCTATTATGGCGACGGCACGCGGCTGGACATTCTGCGTGCCGCAGGTGCCGGCCGCGCGCGCGCCGTGTTGATCTGCGTCGACAAGCCCGATGTCGCCGTCCGCATCGCAAAGCTCGTCAAGGCGGAGTTTCCCCTGCTGACCGTGCTGGCACGGGCTTTCGACCGCGGAACCGCACTGCAGTTGATACGTGCCGACGTCGATTTCCAGATTCGCGAAACCTTCGAATCGGCGCTTGTCTTCGGCGGCTCCACGCTGGAAGCGCTGGGCGTCGACCCGGAGGAAGTCGCCGAGGTGATCGAGGATGTCCGCCACCGCGATGCTGCCCGTTTCGAGTTGCAGCTCGCCGAAGGCGTTCGCGCCGGAGCGCGCTTCCTCAAGGGCAATATCGGCACGCCCATTCCGACACCGCTCAGCCAGCCGCGCCGCACCGGTCAGGCGCTCAATGAAGAAACCGCCGGCGTTCTGCACAAATCCGAGCCTGCGGACTAAATACCTGGAGCAACAGATGACCGAACTGGACGAACGTGCGCTCTCCGTCACCAGATTCTGGCGTGACGCCGGGAAAGATGCGTGGTTCGAGAAGAATGACGCCTTCGACGCGGAGTTCCGCAACCGGTTTCTCGACCTGCACTACGCTGCCGCACGGCGTGAATGCGATGACTGGTCGGAGCATGCCGAAGGCTCACTGGCACTGATGATCCTGCTCGACCAGTTCCCGCGAAACTGCTTTCGCGGCACCGGCCATATGTATGCAACCGACCCGCTGGCGAAGCATTTTGCCGAAAAGGCGACCGCCGCCGGCCAGGATCTGGCGCTCGACGAAGACCTGCGCGCCTTCCTCTATTTGCCGTATGAGCATTCGGAGCATCTCGCCGACCAGCTCAAATCGATGGACCTTTTTACCGCCAAAGCCCAATCCTATCTGAAATATGCGGTCGAGCACCTGGAGATCATTCAGCGCTTCGGCCGCTTTCCGCATCGAAACAGGATGCTTGGCCGCGAGACGACGCCGGAGGAACAGGTGTTCCTCGACGGGGGCGGATTTTCCGGCTGAGCTCAGTGCATCGGAGCCAAAACTGGTTAGAGGTTTTGGTCCGATGCTTTAGGTCAGCCACCAATCCCGGCCAGACGGCAGTCGCTCGATGCCGGCGCTGTCGAGTGCGGCAAGCCGCTCCGCCACGCTTCTGCCGTCGACGGTGAGGTCAGGCGCGATCTCGGCCAGCGGCGCCAGAACGAAAGCGCGCTCCAGCATGCGCGGATGCGGCACTTCCAGCCCGGATTCGTGGATAATCCGATCGCCGAACACCAAAATGTCGATGTCGATCAGCCGTGGACCCCAGCGCTCCTCGCGCACCCGCTTCAGTCTGCGCTCGACGTCGAGACAGAGATCGAGCAATGCGTGTGGTGCGAGCACAGTCGAAATTTCGGCAGCCGCATTGAGAAAATCCGGCTGGTCGAGCTTGCCCCAAGGCGGCGTGCGGTAAAGTGAGGAGACGACAACGACGCGCGCGTTCTCGTCAGCGTCCAGCATACGCAGCGCAGCGCCCATCGACCTTGCCGGGTCCCCGAGATTGCCGCCAAGGCTGAGGTAAACCGTGTTATTCTGGCCAGACAACGGTCACCTCGACATGATCGAGCACACCGGGCACTGGCGCATTCGGCTTGCGCACGGTGATCTCGGCCTTTTTGATCTGAGGAAACCGGGCCGTCAGCGCCCGGGCCACCTCCAGCGCCAGCGCTTCTATCAGAAAACGCCTCTCGCCGGTTATGATCTTTTCGATCACTCCGAAGGCGACACCATAGTGGACGGTATCCTCGATGGAATCATCGACCAGCGCGCGGCCGGGTTCGACGGAGAGCGCAGCGTCGACATAGAAACGCTGGCCGAGCGTCTCCTCCTCATCCAGCACGCCGTGCCGGGCGAAGAAGGCGCAGTTCTTCATGCGGATGACATACATCGCTCAGCGTCCCGCTCGATTAGAGCGACGTGCATCCACTTGGACGCAAAAACTACGCTCTAACGCTTTCAATCTACGCATCCTGCTTTCCGAAAATCGATTTTGATTTTCGAGCCTATGCGGTGGTTTCACGGGCCAGCATAGCATCCGCAAGCGCCAGCGCATCCACATTGATTGCGACATCGTGGACGCGAAAAAGCTGCGCGCCCTTGAGTCTCAGGATAACGCTCGTCGCCGCTGTTCCGGCCCCCCTGGCCGAGGCGTCGCGGCCGGTGACGGCGCCGATGAAGCGCTTTCGCGATGTACCCGCCATCAGCGGAAAGCCCAAGGCATCAAGTTCGGAAAACCGTGCCATCAGGTCGAGATTTTCCTCCGCTGTTTCCTTGGCGAAGCCAAAGCCCGGATCGAGCACGATTTGGTCGTCGGCAACGCCGCTTTGCCGGGCGATTTCCAGTGACTTCGTGAGGAAGGAAAACTGATCCTCGATAACGTCGGGCAGTTTTTGCCTGTCACGTCCGGTGTGCATGATGACCAGCCCGGCGCCGGTCTCGGCAGCGACCCGCGCGACGCCCGGTTCGCGCTGCAGGCCCCAGACATCGTTGACGATATGGGCGCCGGCGGCGACGGCAAGCCGAGCGGTGTCCTCGCGATAGCTGTCGACCGAAATCAGCGCCTTGCCAAGCCTGGCGAGCGCCTCGATGACAGGCAGCACACGGGCCTGCTCTTCCTGGACGGCTACCGAAGATGCGCCGGGGCGTGTCGATTCTCCACCGACGTCAATGACGGAGGCCCCCTCTTCCACCATCCGGCGGGCCTGGGCCATCGCCTGTTCGGGCGCAACGAACAGTCCCCCGTCGGAAAAACTGTCCGGCGTGACATTGAGGATACCGACGATCACCGCTTTGCCGCCGAGGTCGAGATGACGCCCATGCGCCAGTTGCCATCGCCGTGTCGTCATTGTCCATCAACCATGTGTGATCCGCCAAAGATCAATTCCGTTGCGCCGGCAGCGGCCGTAGCGCATGGTGGGCAAAGAGGCAACATGATGAAACGATCACTGCTTTGCGCCCTGATGCTCGCTTTTTCTGCCTTCCCGGCGGGCACCGCGAGTTTGGTAAAGACATATAGCTACTTTAGCATCGGCGGCAGGACGCTCGATGATATCGGAACCCAGCTTACGAAACTTGGGCCCCAGGTAAAAAGTACAGGGATGCGGCATCCAGGCGCGACGCAGATGGCGTTCACCACCCGCGTCAGCTATGCGGAAAAATCGAATTCCTGCGCGATTGCCGACGCCAACGTCACTCTCAAGGTCAAGGTGATCCTTCCCGAGTGGCGCCGCTCGCGCAAGGCTGATGCGGGCGTAAGGCTGTTTTGGGATACATTGTCCGCCGACATCAAGCGCCATGAGGACCGCCATGTCGAGATCGCCAAGAACCATGCCCGCGAACTCGAGGATGCGCTGAAGGCGACCTATCCGCAAAAGACTTGCCAGCGGGCCAAGGCCAAGGCCGCGGAGATCGCCGCCGCTATTCTTGCCAAGCACGACCGGGCCCAGATGCAATTCGATCGCGTCGAGACAATCAATTTCGAGAGCCGTATCCTGCGTCTGCTGCGCTATCGCATGGAGCGCATCGAGAACGGCCGACTGCCGGGTTAGCTTGGGCCAGATGGTAACGATTTAGGCATTGGCAGGGCCTTCGCCTCGACACGTCCGAGATCGCCTGCTATTGCCACGCCGCTGTTATCCGAAACGCATGCCGGTCGGTAGTCCGGCGATCCTGCCTGGCGGGATTCGAAGCCCCGTTGCCCAACGAGGTCCACAGCCCAATTCAGAGGGTCCGATTTCCGGCCTGTCGCCGTCACCGGCGCTTAGACGGACGGCCCCGGCTCTTCCTCTGGAAGCAGTGTCGCCGCAGGCGGACGGAGTGGATCGATGGACAAATCTGTCAGCGAAGCGGCCACGGCGCCGGTAAAGGCGTCGCCGCTGACGGAAAGCGAAAAGAACGCCATCATCGGCGGTGTGCTGCTGTCGATGCTGCTGGCGGCGCTCGACCAGACTATCGTCGCGCCGGCAATGCCGACCATCGCGCGTTTGCTCGGTCATGCCGAATATCTGCCGTGGATCGTGACCGGCTACCTTCTGACCGCGACCGCCACGGCGCCGCTCTACGGCAAGATCTCCGACGTCTACGGCCGCCGGCCGACCGTCTATGCGGCAATCCTCATCTTTCTCGCCGGATCGCTCGTCAGCGCCATGGCGCTCAACATGCTCGTCCTGGTCGTTGGACGGGCGATCCAGGGCGCCGGCGGTGGCGGCCTGTTCGCCCTGACCCAAATCGTGATCGGCGACCTCGTTCCGCCGCGCGAACGCGCACGTTACGCGGCCTGGATCGCAGGCACATGGGCGGTTGCCAGCATCGCCGGGCCGCTGCTCGGCGGCTCCTTCGCCGAACATCTGCACTGGTCGCTGATCTTCTGGATCAACATCCCGCTCGGCCTCCTGGCCATGGCGATCATCGACAAGCCGCTCAAGAAACTGCCCGTCGCCGCAAAGCATCACCGCATCGACGGCCTCGGCGCGCTGCTTCTTGTCGTGGCCACCGCGTTATTGCTTCTTGCACTGAACTGGGGCGGCAGCGCCTATCCTTGGGCGTCGCGCGAAATCCTCGGGCTGCTCGCTTGCTCGGCTGTCTTTAGCGGCGCCTTTGCGCTGCGGCTCATGCGCGCGGCCGAACCGCTGATCTCGCTCGAAGTGCTCGGCAATCCGATCGTGCTTGCCGGCACGCTTTCGATGTTCCTGCTGCAGGCCGCCAATGTCGGCCTGGCGGTCTACCTGCCCGTCTATCTGCAGTCGGTCCTTGCTCTCTCCGTCAGCAATTCGGGCATCGCGATGCTCGGGCTGTTGCTTGGCACCGTTGCAGGCGCGACATTCAGCGGCCGCATGATACCGCGCTTCGTCCATTACAAGCGGATCGCGCTCGCAGGAACGATCTTCGCCATAGCCTGCCTCGGCCTGCTCAGCCTCATCGCCGGACACGCCTCGCTGGTGGTTGTCGAGGTTCTGACGACCTGCATAGGGCTGGGTGCCGGGACGACGTTTCCGGTTGTCACCATTGCGGTCCAGAACGCCGTCGACCGCCCGCATCTTGGTGTCGCGACCGGCGTGCTGGCTTTCCTTCGCTCGCTCGGCAGCGCGCTTGGTGTCGCCATGCTCGGCGCGGTCGCCCTCGGCTATGGCCTGCCGTTAGCCGGCGAAGCCGCGCAGGCGGCCGGCCATATCGCCTCGGCGACCCCGTTCGTAATGATCTTTCTTGCCACCGCGGCGACGCTGCTTGTATCGCTTGTCACGCTCGGCCTGATGCCCGAGAAGCCGCTGCGCGGCCATGCCGAGACCGCGGCGCCGATTCGCGTTGAGTAAAATCAATGACCCAGGTGCGTGTTAAGATTCAGATCAGGCCCGGCATCATCTTGAATATCAACACCGCTAGCCGGCGACGCCGAGCTTCTTCTGCAGGCTGGTCGACGAGGTCGTATACTGGAATACGATTCGCTCGCCGGGGCTGACGATGCGCTTGGCTGCCTGCGCCATCAGGGCGACCTCATGGAAGCCCGACAGGATCAGCTTCAGCTTGCCGGGGTACCAGTTGATGTCGCCGACGGCGAAGATGCCCGGTACCGATGTCTGGAATTTCTCGGTGTCGACCGGGATCAAGTTCTCGTGAAGATTGAGCCCCCACTCGGCGATCGGTCCGAGCTTCATGGTCAGGCCGAAGAACGGCAGCATCCGCGTGCACGGCACCTCGATATCGCCGCTGGGGCCTTTGATGGTCGCGGAGGAAAGCTGGCCGTCGGCGCCGGACAATCCCGCCACCTGCCCTACCTGGAAATCCAGTTCTTTCATCTCCTGCATGGCGTACATCTTGTTGACGCTGTCGGGCGCCGCGCGAAACTCCGGCCGCCGGTGGACTAGCGTCACGCTCTTGGCCACCGGCTGCAGGTTCAGCGTCCAGTCGAGCGCCGAATCGCCGCCGCCGACGATAATGAGGTCGTGGCCGCGAAATTCCTCCATCCGGCGAACCGAGTAGAAGACGCTCTTGCCCTCATAAATCTCGATGTGCGGGATCGGCGGCCGCTTCGGCTGGAATGAGCCGCCGCCGGCGGCGATAACCACAACCTTGGCTTCAAAAACCTCGTTCTCGTCAGTGAGGACGCGAAAGCTGCCGTCCTCGAGCTTTTCGAGGCTCGAGATCATGCGGTTGAAGGTGAAGTCGGGCTTGAACGGCGCGATCTGCTCAAGGAGCCTGTCGACCAGGCCCTGCGCCGAAATCGATGGCCAGCCGGGAATGTCGTAGATCGGCTTTTCCGGATAGAGTTCGGCGCATTGCCCGCCAGGGCGATCGAGTATGTCGATGAGATGGCATTTCATGTCGAAGAGGCCGAGCTCGAATACAGCGAACAGGCCGACCGGCCCTGCCCCGACAATCAATACGTCCGTCCTGGTGATATCGGTCATGAATGCGCCTTCAATCCGCATGACCGCGAAAATCGAAATCGATTTTCGCTGGAGATCATGTGCCAAATCACGGTGCTATAGCGTCCTTTGCGCGTCCAAGAGGATGCGCGGCGCTATAGAGAACGGCGAGACACTGCATGACCATTGGCCCGCTGCCAAGCCGGGACCCGAAAAATCGGCTACAACGCTTCAGCCTTCACGCTTCAGCCCTGGCGGGCGGGCACGCGCACAACCAGGCCGTCGAGAGCGTCGCGCACCTTGATCTGACAGGAGAGCCGTGAGTTCGGCTGGACATCGTAGGCGAAGTCCAGCATGTCCTCTTCCATCGCTTCCGGCTCACCGACTTCCGCCGTCCATGCCTCGTCGACATAGACGTGGCAGGTCGCGCAGGCGCAGGCGCCACCGCACTCGGCCTCGATCCCCGGCACGGCGTTGCGGATCGCGTTCTCCATGACGGTCGAGCCGTTTTCGGCATCCACGTCAAAATGTGTGCCGTCATGGGCGATGAAGGTCAGCTTGGTCATTTGTCACCTGAAGGGAGTTCCAGCCGAGATAATCACTCCAGCAGACAAGTCAACTGCCGCGCGAAAGCGGCGCTCTATGCCGTTTTTTTCGGAAATCGGTTTAACGGCTGATGGCGGCGACGAAATCGCGGACTTCTTCGATCAGGGCGCCAAGCCGCTTGAGGGTATTGGTATCTTCAGGTTGAAGTTCGATCGCGCTGGCGCAATCGGCAATAGCGAAGGCGCCGACGCCGCGCGCCGAACCTTTCAGCCCGTGCGCAAGAAGCAGTCTTTGCCCCACATCGGCGTCGACGATCCTGTCGCGAACGGACAGCGCCTGCTGCACGAACAGCGCCAGCACCTCCTGTTCGAGGTTGCGGTCGCCCATCGTCTGACGCGCCAGATGCGCCAAGTCCACCGGCCGCGACCCGGCCGTTCCCGATACGTCGCCGCCGGGCATCGAGAAGGCAATGCCGTTTTCGCCACGCATGATTCTGCAACTCCGTTCATCCAGCCGCAAAAAATAGGCCCATCCTGTGGATGACGGGTTAATGATTGGCCCGGAAAAATGTTGCGATATCGGCGCCGGAATCACAGTTCTGTTAACCTTATATTTAAAGTTTTACGTATCGCGCCGAATGCATGTTTTCTTTACCCCGGTGTGTCATTACGATACGACAGGTCCATTTTCAGCCTCTTGCGTGGGACACGACAAGCAGAATCAATAAGTCCCGCGGCAGCTTGTACAGGGTAGCGAAGGCATGGCGAAGAAAACAACGACGAGAACGCTCGACAACGACGTAGCCAGGGAACTCGAAAAAGCACTTGAAATCGATCTGAGCGGCGATGCCGGCGGCGACCTCGACATCGCAGCGTCGATGGAAGATCTGGAAGCGCAGATATCGCAGGCTGCCGACGAGTTGGCACGCGAAGGCCGTAACCAGAATGCCGAGCCTGTCGCCAGCCAGAGCGAGAATGCCGAGCCCGTCGCCAGCCAGAGCCAGAAGACGGAGCCTGCCGCCAACCAGGACCAAAAAGCCCAGGACCAGAAAACAAAACCCGCGGCAAAGGACGAACTGCGCCCTGTGGAAACGCGCAATGGCACGCAGCCGGCCGGCTTCACGCCGGCCAATGACCCTCGTCAAAAAGATTACAAAACGCTGCTGCATACCCTCAATCGGCGTGCCTCGAACACGATCTACTGGGTCGTGGCGCTCGTTTCGCTTGCCTGGATCGCGGGCGCCGGTGCATTGGCCAACTTGCTGTTTGGACCAGGCATCTGGCAAATCCGCACGCCCGGCCAGTTTTTCGCCCGTCCCGAACTGATCGGCCTGGCGATCGCTGCGATCCTGCCCGTGCTGCTGTTTTGGGCGTTTGCAGCCATGATTCGCCGCGCGCAGGAGATGCGCATCGCGGCTCAGTCGATGACGGAAGTGGCCTTCCGCCTGACCGAGCCGGAAAACATTGCCCAGGATCGCGTCATGATGATCGGGCAAGCCGTCCGCCGCGAGGTGGCGGCCATGGGTGAAGGCATTGA
This sequence comes from Mesorhizobium sp. f-mel, assembly GCF_053850215.1. NCBI lineage: Bacteria > Pseudomonadati > Pseudomonadota > Alphaproteobacteria > Hyphomicrobiales > Phyllobacteriaceae > Mesorhizobium > Mesorhizobium sp. f-mel. Next base: position 43,122 of record NZ_JBSPTO010000027.1, on the reverse strand, counting down.
GCGCACGCTTGCGCGTGCCGTCGAGCTCGAAACCCTGGTGCACAGCGAGGTGAACCAGATCGAACGCTCCTACTCGGAGAATGAATCCCGCATCCGCTCGCTTGTCGACGGGCTGGGCAGCGAGCGCGAAGCGGTGGTCACCCACGCCGAACGCGTGCGCGCCTCGATCACCGGCGCGCATGAGACGCTGAAGGACGAAATCGGGGCGGCCAGCGACATCATTCGCGACAGCATTCTCAACGCCTCGACCAACCTGTCGATGACCATAACCAATTCCGGCGACACCCTGATCGACAGGATCAACCAAAGCTCGTTGTCGATCTTCGATTCGGTGGAAGGCCGGCTCGAATCGATCACGGACCGGCTGTCGACCTCCGGCGAAGCCTTCGCCAGCCTTCTCGATACGCGCATCGCCAAGCTGACGGACACGACCGACGGCCTCACCCGGTCGCTGACCGACCTGCTCGACGATCGGACCTCCGGCATGGTGTCGTTGCTCGGCGGCGCCGCACGTACGCTCAACTCCGAATTTGAAGCCAGCCTTGACGGCATCGAGCGGACGCTGGCCGAACGCGGCCAGGCGCTGATTAGTGAATTTCAGACCCGCGCCGAAGCGCTGGACACCGGCACCCAGAAGCTCAACGCCGCCCTCGAGGCTCGCGCACGCCAGATCAACGAGACGCTGGTCGAGCGCGCGCGCGAAATCGCCCATACCTTCCAAGAGAGCAAGGAGACGCTGTCGGCGATGATCGATCAGGGCAAGACCCAGATCGGCGCCGACATGGCCGACATCGTTTCGTCGACTTCGTCCATGCTTGAAGCACGCGCAGGCGATTTCGCAGGGCGCATGGAAGCGGCCCGTCATGTGGTGTCGCGCTCCTTCGACGCCGACATCCAGCGGCTTTCCGATGCCCGCGTCGGCATCGAAGAAGCCGTCGAGAACCACAGCCGCAAGCTTTCCGAAAGCCGCGAACGCATGGCGGCGGCAATGCAGGCCGATCTTGCGAAATTCGCCGAAAGCCGCGCCGGAATCGACGCGGCTGTCACCGACCAGGTGCAGAAGCTTGCCGAAGGCCGCAACCTGATCTCGCGCGCCCTCGAAGAGGATCTGCGCAAGGTCAACGAGTCAAGCGCCGCCATCGATGCTTCGCTCGGCAGCCATCTCGAAAGGCTCGAAGAGGGCCGCAACAGGCTTTCACAAGCCTTGAACGAAGACTCCGGAAAACTTGTACAAGCCCGTACGATCATTGACGAAATGGTTGCCGGCCATGTTGGCAAGCTCGCCGAAGGCCGCAGCATTCTTTCACGCGCCCTCGAGGCCGATCTCGGCAAGCTGGCCGACAGTCGCGCCAGCATCGACGGCCTGGTCGCCGGTCAGGTCGAGAAGATCGCCGAAGGTCGCGCCATACTTGCCAAGGCGTTGGAAACCGACATTGTCGGCATCAAGGATCTCATCCAGAGCCATTCCGCCAAACTGGCGGAAGACCGCAGCCTGCTTTCGCGCTCGCTCGAAAACGACCTGTCCGGTATCCGAGGCCTGATCGAGGACCATTCGGGCAGGCTCGCCGACGATCGCAGCCTGCTTTCGCAAACGCTCGAGGCAGACCTCGCCAAATTGGCGGAAAGCCGGTCGAGCATCGACGGGCTGGTCGCCGGTCAGGTCGAGAAGCTGGCCGAAGGCCGCGACATCCTTAAGCGCGCGCTGGAGTCCGATCTCAACACGATCAAGGACGTCATATCAGGCCAGTCCGAAAAGCTGGCGGAAGACCGTGGTCAGCTTTCGAAGGCGTTGGAAACGGACCTGCAGAGCGTGGATGGCCTTATCTCCGATCACATGAACAGGCTCGCCGAGGACCGTTCAATCCTGTCGAAGGCACTCGAAGACGACCTCGCCAAACTGGCTGAAAGCCGGTCGAGCATCGATGGTCTGGTTACCGGCCAGGTCGAGAAGCTGGCCGAAGGCCGCGACATTCTCAAGCGCGCGCTGGAGTCCGATCTCAACACGATCAAGGACGTCATAGCAGGCCAGTCCGAAAAGCTGGCGGAAGACCGTGGCCAGCTCTCGAAGGCGTTGGAAATCGACCTGCAGAGCGTGAACGGGCTTATCTCTGATCACATGAACAGGCTCGCCGAGGACCGTTCAATCCTGTCGAAGGCACTCGAAGACGACCTCGCCAAGCTGGCCGAAAGCCGGTCGAGCATCGATGGTCTGGTCACCGGCCAGGTCGAGAAGCTGGCCGAGGGCCGCGACATTCTCAAACGCGCGCTGGAATCCGATCTCAACACGATCAAGAGCGTTATCGCAGACCAGTCCGAAAAGCTGGCGGAAGACCGCTCGACCCTGTCCAAGGCGCTCGAAGACGACCTCGCCAAGCTGGCGGAAAGCCGGTCGAGCATCGACGGGCTGGTTGCCGGCCAAGTCGAAAAGCTGGCCGAAGGCCGCGACATTCTCAGACGTGCGCTGGAAGCAGACCTCAATACCATCAAGGGTGTCGTCGCCGACCAGTCGCAGCAGCTGGCCGACAATCGCGCTCAGTTTGCGCAGGCGCTGGAAGCCGATCTCGGCAGCGTCAACGGTCTTGTAAACAGCCATGCCGAGAAACTCCTCCAGGAGCGCTCGACCCTGTCCAAGGCACTCGAAGACGACCTCGCCAAACTGGCGGAAAGCCGGTCAAGCATCGACGGGCTGGTTGCCGGCCAGGTCGAGAAGCTGGCCGAAGGCCGCGACATCCTCAGACGCGCGTTGGAAGCAGACCTCAATACCATCAAGGGTGTCGTCGCCGACCAGTCGCAGCAGCTGACCGACAATCGTGCAGAGTTTGCGCGGGCGCTGGAGGCCGATCTCGGCAGCGTCAACGGTCTCGTAAACAGCCACGCCGAGAAGCTCATCCAGGACCGCTCGATCCTGTCCAAGGCGCTTGAAGACGACCTCGCCAAACTGGCGGAAAGCCGGTCGAACATCGACGGGCTGGTTGCCGGCCAGGTCGAGAAACTGGCCGAAGGCCGCGATATCCTTAGACGTGCGCTGGAAGCAGACCTGCAGAAAATTGCGGCGAGCCGCGGCGAGGTGGACGACATCATCGCCGGGCATGTCGGCAAGCTGGCCGAAGGCCGCGACGCGCTGACCCGTGCGCTGGAGGACGATCTCTCCAAGCTCGCCGATACGCGCAAGGAAGTCGACCGTTCCCTGTCCGGCCATATCGACCAGATCGCCGCCAGAAGCACCGACATTTCGGACGCCATTGCCGCTGACGTCGAAAAGATCGAGCAGGCGTTCAGCCGTCAGACCGGCATCATCGAGGAGCGCGCCGGAACCATGGAGCGCGCGCTGTCGACCGGTGTCGACAACGTCCGCAGCGTGCTCGAAAAGAGCGCCGTCTTCGTCGCGGGAGCGCTGCGTGAAAAGGTAATAGAAGTCACCAGCGCGCTGCATGAGCAGGCCGGCGCGGCGTTCAGCGACGCCGACCGCAAGATCGCCGAGCGTGCCGAGCAGACCTCGGCCGCCTTGCTCGCCAGGGCGGAGGATATCGCCCGCACCTTCGAAGAGGCGGACCGCCGCCTCGCCGCACGTGCCGAAGACACGTCGACTGCGCTCATTGCCCGCGCCGAGGATACATCGAGCGCAATCATGGCCCGGGTCGACGACACATCGAACTCCTTGCTGACGCGCGCCCAAGAGACGGCCGACCAACTGGCCGCTCGTGCCAGCGAGATCGCCGGTACATTCGATGCGGCGGACCAGAAGCTGGTTGCCCGCGCGGTCGAAACGGCGCAGTCGCTGGCGGCACGCGCCGGCGACATCCTGCGCAATTTCGAAGGCGCCGACGAACGGCTCGGCGTGCGCATCGGCGAATCGGCCGAAGCGCTCGCAGCGCGAGCATCGGACCTTGGCCGCATTTTCGATGCCGCCGACCAACAGCTGATCTCGCGCATCGCCGAAGGTTCGGAGGCGCTGTCGGCCCGTGCGTCGGAGATCGGCCGTATCTTCGACGAGGCGGATCACCGTCTGGTATCCCGCATCGCCGACAGCACGTCGACGATCGGAGAACATGCCGACAACATCGTCGGGGCCTTCGCCAGCACCGAGCAGCGGGTTGCCGAACGTGCGCGGCAGACCGGTGAGGAACTTGCCGTCCACGCCCGTGAAATCGAGCAGGCGCTCGCCGGCGCCGACGAGCGCCTGGCATCCAGCGCGGCGGCTGCGGCGGCTCGCGTCGAGGAGCAGGTTGCCGGCGTCGAAAACCGTCTCGTCTACACCACCGAAACGATAGGCCAGAAGCTCAACGAACAGGTTTCGACCGCTGAGGCGCAACTTATTTCGCGCGCCAACGCGATCGCCGAAACCTTCACTGCGGTCGGCCAACATATCGGCCAGAGCACCAACGACGCGGCGAAGACCATCGGCACCAACACCCGCGAGCTCAACACCATGCTTGCGGCACGTTCGGCCGAGATCTCGAAAATCCTCGACGAAACGGCACGGCCGCTGGTCGAGCGCTTCGCCCAGGGCGGCTCGGAACTGCAAAAGAGCATGGAAGAGGTGACCGAACGCGCCACCGAGAAGCTCCGCAGTGAAAACGCCACCCTCGTCAATGCGCTCGCCAGCCGCACGGCCGAAACATTGTCGGCCGTCGAAGGCGCGCGCTCGACGCTCGCCGACAGTGTCGCCGATCTCATCGGCCGTATGAGCACCTCTAGCTCGCAGCTCGGTCAGTTGATCGAGCAGGCGGCGGCCAATCTCGGCCAGGTCGACGAACGCCTGACCGGCAGCACGCAAAGCTTTGCAGCGACCACGGAAAAAGCCGCGCAGACCTTCGCCAGTTCGGCACGCCTGGTCGATTCGAACACGACACGGCTTACCGAGCTGTCATCCGCGACCTTGCGCGAGGTTGCCTCGATCGCCACCAAGTTCGACGAGCACAGCCGATTGCTGTCCAGTGCTTCGGATCTGTTGAGCTCGGCCCAGAGCAACCTCGAACACACGTTGGAAAGACAGTCGTCGCTGGAGGATCTCGCCGTAGGCCTGGTTAAGAAGTCGGAGGATCTCGAAAAGGTCATGCGCTCGTTCGAGGATCTGGTCGGCCAGACGTTGCAGAACGCCGAAGGCAAGACTCTGGAGTCGGCGGACAAGATCCGTACCGCCATCGCCGACGTGGTCGATTCGGCAACGAAGCGCTTCGCCGACGCGACCGAGGAGATGCGGCGCACCGCCGGCTCGATCAAGAGCGAGCTCGACCTCACCCGCGCCGAGCTCAAGAAGGGCGTCATCGAGATGCCGGAAGAGGCAAAGGAATCGACCACGGCCATCCGCCGCGCCGTTTCCGAGCAAATCAACGCGCTGAAGGAATTATCTGAAATCGTTGCGAAATCGGGCCGCAGTACCGACTCCTCGGAGCCGCGCAACCTGCGTCCTGCGCCGCAAGCGCCTGCCGCGCGCGCCACTGAGCCGCTGCGCCGTCCTCCGGCCCAGCAACCCGAACCTCTTGGCCCGCAGGCGCCATCGGGTGACACCGCACTGCGCGGCACGCTCGACCTGGAACGCCCGGCCGAGGCGGCGCCGCGCCAGCGGGACCCCAATGGCCGTACGCCGCAGGGCGGCTGGGTGCGCGATCTTTTGACCGGGGCATCGCGCGAAGAGGGCGCCAAGCCGGCGGCACCTTTGGAAGCGCCACGCTCGGCACCTGCCCAGCGCTCGCCGCTTCACGTCGTGGAGTCGCTTAACTCGCTTTCCGTAGACATCGCCCGCGCCATCGATCACGACGCCTCGATCGAGCTTTGGAACCGCTACCGGCGCGGCGAGCGTGACGTGTTCACGCGGCGTCTCTACACGCTGAAGGGCCAGCAAACTTTCGACGAGATTCGCCGCAAATATCAGATGGAGGCGGAGTTCCGCGTCGCTGTCGACCGCTACTGCGACGATTTTGAAAAGCTGCTCAAGGACGTGTCGCGCAACGACCGCGACAACATGATGGCGCAGACCTACCTGACGTCGGACACCGGCAAGGTCTATACGATGCTTGCCCACGCCAGTGGCCGCCTGCATTGATCAGACGATAGGAACCAAAAAGGCGGGAAATTTTCCCGCCTTTTTCATGCCGTGCCGACCCCTTCGTAATGATGCTCTATTGATTGATCTCCGGTTCGACGAGCTTTGCCAGGTTTCGCAGCGACTCCTGCCAACCGAGATAACACGCCTCAGCTGGAATGACGTCCGGCACGCCTGCCTGCGTGATATCCAGCTCCGTGCCGACTGATACTCTCTTCAGTATCACCGTCACCTGCATCTCGCCGGGCAAGTTAGGATCGTCGAACTTGTCCGTATAGCGCAGACGTTCGCCCGGAACGAGCTCGACATATTCGCCGCCAAACGCGTGGCTTTTGTCGGTTGTGAAGTTGCGGAACGACATCTTGAATGTGCCGCCGACTTTGGGTTCCAGATGATAAACCGTGCAGGTAAAGCCGTTGGGCGGTAGCCATTTCGCGAGCGCGTCCGCCTCAAGGAAAGCGCGATAGAGTTTTTCTGGGCTGGTTGCCAGGACGCGGTGCAGGCGTACGGTACTGGGCATATCATTTATCCTTGTGATGTCGATCCTGCCCAAGGACGAACGGGTCCTGACCAATCCGACACAAGTTCTGAGGTTTTTTGGAACCGGGGCCGCAGACCTTCATGTTAGGCTCCCTGCGACCGCTTTTCGACCCGTTGCGGAAGTTCGTTCGACCCTGCCGAATTCACGCCCATGACCCTAGTCGGACATTCCAGGCCCAAATTTTCTCCCAGATAGGGACCTCCAGTGGAACTCACCGCTTTGACCCAATCCAGTTGTTACTCGATTTCGACCTCAATATCGCAACAGGTGGCGAAAGCGGATCTTGACCGAGCTAGATGCGTGTCGCCTATTTGGCCCGCTCGATACGCAGGGGTATATGAGCGGGCTTGCAATGGTGAGCCTGGCGCTACCTGCCCGGCCGGCTCAAAACAAGGATGGGGCCTATTCGGAGCTCGCCACGAGTGCGACCAGCGGCGTGATGCGGCGGATCGCGACGCGCCGGTTCTCGCGCTCGGGCTCCTGGGTTTCAACCTTCAGGTACTGCTCGCCATAACCCTACGTCTCCATGTTCTCGGGCGCGATGTCGAAGACGTTGGTCAGCGCAGTCGCCACCGCCTCGGCCCGCTGGTCCGACAGCGATCTGGCGACCCCTTTCTACTATGTTCGCCCGCAGCGACGTCGAACCGCTAACCCCTGTGCGGTCCTTGCAGCGAAGCAACACGAAGGTCGGCCAACGGGTCGGAGAGGCGACCGACAGGGTCGCCTCGATGTTGGTCCGGAAATGTCGCAACCGAGCCGACCGGGGCATCGGCTCGGATTTCACCGCTATGGCGCGTTCTACGTCTCAATCGGGTGGCTTTGCGACACCAACTAGCAGCAAGATCGAAGTCGGGAATCAGGCGGGCACCCGTCCTGCGATTCATGCACCGACGGCAATTTTGATCAGGCAATGAGCTGATGCGACCGGCGGTATTCGGCACACGCTTTTCAAGCACGGTGCTATTGTACAATCTCTACCAGGACGCGCTTACCTTGATAGCCCGATGAGTTTAGAATTGGTCTTCCAGGCGGCTCGTCAGAAGCCGCCGGCGAAGAGGCCTATCAAGGGAGGAAACCATGACGCCGATCGAACCAAACAGGTCGCGTACCTGGCATAGGTCAGTGCTCGGCGCGGCCGTACTCGGCATGGGCGTGCTGCTGACGGGAATTAGCGCCGGCGCCGGCTCTGTGGACAAGACCCCATTCGGAAACACGCAGGACGGCAAAGCCGTCGATCTCTACACGCTCACCAACGACCGGGGCGCGTCCGTCAAGTTCATCGCCTATGGCGGTATCATCACGGCGATCAATGTGCCCGACCGCTGGGGCAAGCTCGACAACGTCGTGCTCGGCTTCAAGGAACTCGCCGACTACGAATCCATGAACCCCTATTTCGGCGCCTTGATCGGGCGCTACGGCAATCGCATCGGCGGCGCGAAGTTCACGCTCGACGGCACGCAATACCAACTCGCCGCCAATAACGGGCCGAACAGCCTGCACGGCGGCACGAAAGGCTTCGACAAGGTCGTCTGGGCGGTCGAGCCGCTGAGCAGCGTCAGCGGCGCCGCAGCGCGGCTCAACTACACGAGCAAGGATGGCGAGGAAGGCTATCCCGGCACGCTCACGGTCCAGGTCGTCTATAGCCTCACCAACGACAACGAGCTGCGCATCGACTACGAGGCGACAACCGACAAACCAACCGTGGTCAATCTCACGAGTCATTCCTACTTCAATCTCGCCGGCGACGGCACGGGTGGGGTCGACGATCACATCCTCACGATCAACGCCGATCGCTACACGCCGGTCGATGCGACCTTGATCCCGACCGGGCAGCTCGCCTCCGTGACCGCCACGCCGTTCGACTTCCGCCAAGGGGCGCCGATCGGCGCACGCATCCGCTCGAACGACCCACAGATGGCCTATGGCCGCGGATACGATCACAACTTCGTGCTGAACCGGTCGGGTGGTGGACTTTCGCTCGCCGCCCGAGTCTACGAGCCGCGCTCGGGCCGGATCATGGAGATCTCGACCACCGAGCCCGGCGTCCAGTTCTACAGCGGCAACTTCCTCGATTCGACGCTTGTCGGCGCAGCCGGTCAGCAATACCGCCAGACCGACGGCTTCTGCCTTGAGACGCAGCACTTCCCGGATTCGCCGAACAAGCCGTCATTTCCAACGACGGTGCTGAAACCGGGCGAAACGCTGAAGTCGACTACGATACACAAATTCTCCACCGACGCGTCCTAGCGTTGCAGCTGCGTTCTTTTCTGGTTGCTGAATCGATGGGTCGCCATGATTCGGAGATCATGGATGACGGGCGTTTCGATCGAGACGCTGGAGCTCTGGGCGTCGCTGCGGAGGCAAGGCAGCGGATCCGGAGCTTGTTTGCTGGCGCTATGTCCCCGGCCGAACACACAGCCTCTCCGCGGCGAAGCAGGCGAACGTTGCGGCTTTCCATCGCCCCCAAAGCCGCTGGCCGTAGCCAAATCAGACCTTCATGCAAGTCGCTGTCTACGTCCGAAAGGGGGTCGATTCAAAGCTGTGGCGCGAAGGGCGGCTTTGGAGAAGCGCCGGAAGGTCGGTAATTGGCGCCCCCTGCTCGTTCCAGTCGTCGAAACGGACGGCAGTTCCCCACCCGTCTCGGCCATTGGCGGCAGCCAGATGATTGAGTTTTATCCTAAGCTCCGCCCTGCAGTTCCGGCTGTATCAGATCACCGAATCGGTCCAGCGGACGATGTCCTTGGCGGCATCGCCGAATGCGCGGTCGAGCGCGCCGACATAGGCCTGGTTGCCGCTGCCGGAGACGGGCGCGGTCGCGGTAAAGCTCTTCGAGGCGCGCACCTCGCCATTGCGGTCGTTCAGTATCCGCACGAACAGCTCGACTTCGGCATGTTCGCCGCCGTCGACCCTGACTTCGAAGGAACGGACCTCGACGATGACCTGGTAGTCGATCGCCAGCCCCTCGCCCGGCTTGCCGACACCGGCGAAGCTGCCCGAGCGCTGGAATGTCTCGGCCAGCCGCGCCTGCACGATCAGCGGCAGCCGATCGGCCCATTGCGCGCCCTTGAGGTACTGGATCGAGCGCACGGACGGCTTGATGACGATGTTCTGGCTGTCCAGCGCCTTGAGCGCGGAGGGTTGGGCAATGAGGATCTGGCGGCGGCTGCGGCCGCGCGCATCGAGCGGCGGCGCCGACAATTCGAATGTGTCCAGAGGCGCCGGCCCGCCGCCCGGCAAAAACGCGCAACCGGCTACCAAAAGCGTAAGCAATGCCACACCCGCTTTAAGCCCGCCCGATTTGACCCCGCCCAATTTAAGCACGACCGACTTCACACGCGATCCCCGTTGTCCCCGAATCGTATGAGCAACCCGCATCCGTAGCGCACTTGCCCGCTGTTCTTGGGGCGGGCGAAGGCCGAAGTCAACGCCGCACCCTGCCGTCGAATTGCCGAACCTCGCCTTCGCCGCCTGACAGGATACGCTGCGGATTGCGGCTGAGATCCGTCACCGCCTCTTCGATGCGGCTGATCGAACGGCGGCTGTCCTGGACCAGCGCTTCGACGTTCTGCAGCCCCTGACCGGAGAATCGGGCCAGATTGTCCGTGATGGTGCCGAGGCGGGCGTTCAGGGTGTCGGCGACCTGCTTGAACGATCTCAGCGTATTCCTGGCATCGGCTATCATGCCGTCGGCCTGACCTGAGCCGAGCAATGTATCGACCTTGGCGAGGATGCCGTCGACGCGCACCGATGCGTCGTTGAGACGCTCCGCGAGCTGCTGCGCGTCCTTGATGGTCTGGTCGATATCGTCGGCCCGGTTGGCGAATTTGCTGGTCACCTTGGCGATGTCGGCGGCAGCCTCGTTGGCGTTTTCGCTGGCCTTCTGGATGTTGGCCAGCGCGGTGCGAACCTGTGCCGGGTCGATGCCGTCGAGAACGCCGTCGACTTTGGCCAGCGTGCCTTGCGTCCTTTGAGCGAAATCGTTGATCGACCCTACCGCCGTGTCGACATTCCTGACGACCCTGTCGAACTGCTTGCTGGTTTCCTTCAAGTTCGTGGTCACCGTGTCGACGTTGGCGACGATGCTCTTGATCTGGTCCTTGTCGACGGCGTTGAGCAGTCCTTCCGCCGCCTTCAGCGTGCCATCGAGCTTGCCCGAGACACCCCTCAACTCGTCCGAAAGCGAACTGACGCTGGCGAGGAATTTGTCGATGCCGTCGGAGTTCTTGGCCAGCGCGTCGGAGAAGGTCTGCACATTGTTGACGGTCTGCGTCAGCGGCCCGCGAACGTCCCTGGTGAAGCCTTCGAGCTGGGTGAGAACTGTATCGGCGCGGGTGAAGATGTTCTGCGCCGTCTGCAACAGGTTGGTGACCGCCGACGGGTTGGCGACGATCTCGGCGACGCGGCCCTCCGCCTCCGCCTGGTCGAGAAGATTTACTTCCTTGGGGTCGGCGCCCTTGAGTTCGATATTGGCCTGACCGGTGAGGCCGGCGAGACCGATGTCGGCCTGCGTCGATTTGGTGATCGGCGTCATGCGGTCTATTTCGGCGTCGGCTATGGCGGCGGTCGGATTGTCGACGTCGATATAGACGCGCCTGACATCCCCAACCCTGACGCCGTTGAACAGCACGAAGCTGCCGCGGCCGAGGCCGGAAGCCGATCCCGGAATGCGCACCCGCAGCATCGCCGTCTCACCTCTGTCGCCGATCGCTGCCGTCCAATAGACGAACGCGAACGCTGCCAGGATCGCGGCTAGCGTGAAAATGCCGACAATGACGTAGTTGGCTCTGGTTTCCATTTATCCACTTATGGCTACGCGCGGGCCGCAAGATCAAGTTGCCGCGCACGTTTTCCGCGAAAATAGGATTTCACCCAGGGTTCCTCGCTTCTGAGCATGTCGTCGATCGTGCCTTCGACCAGCACTTTCTTTTTGCCGAGCACGGCCACCCGATCACAAGCTGTGAACAGCGTGTCGAGATCGTGCGTGACCATGTACACGGTCAGATCCATGGTATCGCGCAGCTTGACGACCAGTTCGTCGAATTCAGCCGCACTGATCGGATCGAGGCCGGAGGTCGGCTCGTCCAGGAACACGATGTCGGGGTCGAGCGCCAGTGCGCGCGCCAGCGCCGCGCGCTTGATCATGCCGCCGGAAAGCTCGGACGGAAATTTCTGCGCCGCATCCGGCGGCAACCCGACCAGTTCGACCTTGAGCATCGCCAGCTCGTCCATCAGCTTTCTGGGCAGGTCGAGATATTCGCGCATCGGCACCTGCACGTTTTCGAGAACCGTGAGCGCCGAAAACAGCGCGCCGTGCTGGAAGAGGACGCCAAGGCGCATGTCGATGCGAAGACGCTCCCTCTCGCTCGCCTTTTCGACATCGACGCCGAACAGCTTGATCGTTCCCGACTGCTTGTGGACCAGGCCGAGGATGGTGCGCAGGAGAACCGACTTGCCGGCACCGGAGGCGCCGACAAAGCCGAGGATCTCGCCGCGCCTGATATCGAGCGACAATCTGTCGAGAATGACCTTGTCGCCGAAGGACACGGTGATGTCGTGCGCGGAAAGCACGATCTCGTCTTCGTCGGCCCCTTCCGCAACCCCAGTCGCCTTTGTGTTGCCCTGCGTCGCCATGTCAGAACTCGATCGCCGCGTAGAACATGGCGAAAAGCCCATCCAGGATGATGACCACGAAGATCGACTTCACCACCGAAGCGGTCACGTGTTGTCCCAGCGATTCGGCGCTGCCGCCAACCTTCATGCCTTCGACCGATGCAATCGTGCCGATGATCATGGCCATGAACGGCGCCTTGATCAGCCCGGCAAAGATGGTGCTGAGATCGATGGCGACACGCAGCCGGTCGATGAACGCCGCCGGTGCGATGTCGGAGTAGAGCCATGCGGCCAGGATGCCGCCGCCGAGTGCGGCGAAATTGGCGATGATCGTCAGGCAAGGCAGTGCGATCACCAGCGCGACCAGCCGCGGAAACACCAGCACGCCGATTGGATTGAGCCCGATGACCTTCAGCGCGTCGACCTCCTCGCGCATTTTCATCGAGCCGATTTCAGCCGTAATGGCGCTGCCCGAACGGCCGGCGATCATGATCGCGGTCATCAGCACGCCGAGTTCGCGCAGGATCAGCACGCCGACCAGATCGACGACGAAGATATCGGCGCCGAAATAGCTGAGCTGGTAGGCGCCTTGCTGGGCGACGATCGCGCCGACAATGGCCGACATCAGCACGACCACCGGGATGGCGCCGACGCCCATGCGATCGATCTGGTTGAAGATCGCCGCCGGATTGACCGCATGGCCGCGGCCAAGCTTCATCTGCGCGCCGCGTATCGTGGCGCCCAGTATGTTCATCGCGGCCAGGAAATCGTCACGCATCTCATAGACGCGCCGGCCAACCGCCTCGAGCGCGCGAATGATGATGTTGGGCGGCTTTGTGCCGCCGGAATCGGGTTCGCGCCGGACCGCGTCGCCAACGGCGCCGAGCAGGATCGAGGCAATCTCGCTTTGCCCTTGCAGCCTGATCTCGACGCCTTTCTTTTCGAAGGCGCTGACCAGGCGGTCGATCAGCCAGGCTCCGGCGGTATCCATCTTCTCGATATGCGAAAGGTCGAGCGCCAGCGTCTGGAAACCGCTGCGCTTCTCGATCTTGCGCATCTCGGCGTCGACCAGCGTCACGGTGCGCGTCGTCCAGTTTCCGGAGAAGGCGCAGCCCAGAACGCCACCCTCCTCACCGACCGCGACGCGCGGCTGGTGGTCGGCCTCCTTGGCGGTCGTGCCGCTTGCATGGCGTTTGCGGATGGTAAACATGGCGTCCTGTTAGCCTGACGGGCCAATCTGTTTAACCTGACGGAACCCACCTGTCGATTTGCCGACAAGCTCGTTGTCGCACAGCCGGAGCAGAAAAATATGGCGCGTGTCATTTCGGTCGAGGCCGAGCGCTTTCCCATCGCCGGGACCTTCACCATTTCGCGCGGTTCGAAAACCGAAGCCGAGGTTATCACAGTGACGATCCACGAGGACGGCCAGAGCGGGCGCGGCGAATGCGTCCCCTACAAGCGCTATGGCGAAACGATGGACGGTGTGCGCGATGCGATCGAGGCGATGCGCGGCGAGATCGCTGGCGGCATCAGCCGGGCCGCGCTGCTCGATGCCATGCGCGCCGGAGCCGCCCGCAATGCCATCGACTGCGCGCTATGGGACCTGGAGGCGAAGATCACAGGCAAGCCGGTCGCTTTCAGCATCTGCACGGCTCCGCCGAGCGAGCTTGAGACGGCCTACACGCTGTCGCTCGGTGAGCCCGCAGCGATGGCAGCCCAGGCCCGCGCCAACGCCCAGCGCCCGCTGCTCAAGGTCAAGATCGGCGGTGACAACGATATGGCCCGTATCCGCGCGGTTAGGGAGGCGGCACCGGCGAGCCGCATCATCCTTGACGCTAATGAGGGCTGGAGCGACGACAACATCGTTGCAAATCTCGCCTTTGCCGCCGAATACGGCATCGCCCTGATTGAACAGCCGCTGCCGGCGGGCCGTGACGGCATCCTTCGCCAAATCGCGCATCCGGTGCCGATCTGCGCCGATGAAAGCGTGCATGAGGCAGAGGGCCTTGCCTCGCTTGTCGGCCTTTACGATGCCGTCAACATCAAGCTCGACAAGTCGGGCGGCTTGACCGCTGCCCTCATCCTTCGCGATCGCGCCCGCGTACTGGGTTTTGACGTCATGGTCGGCTGCATGGTCGGCACGTCATTGGCCATGGCGCCGGCCGTGCTCTTGGCGCAGGATGCCGATTTCGTCGATCTCGACGGGCCGCTGCTGCTGGCCCGCGACCGTGTTCCCGGTCTCGTCTACCAGGGTTCGCTGGTGTCACCGCCCGATACGGCGCTGTGGGGCTGAACGCGCGGCAAGCCCGATCAACGCAAGGCCGATAAGGGCGATCGGGATCATGGCAAAAAAGCCGTCCACGCCGAAGCGGTCATAAAGCGGGCCGGACAAGAGCGTCACGACGGCCGTAAAAAAGCCGTTGGAGAAATAGGCGATGCCTTGCGCGGCCCCGGTGCGCTCCTCCGCGATCGTCTCACCGATCATTTTCTGCAGGCCGATCAGCACCAGCGCCACGGAGACCGCATGCAGCGTCTGGACTGCGAAAAATCCGGCGACGCCAAGGCCGAGCGGCCAGATCATAGGGAAGGCAATCCAGCGCACGATCGCGCCTATCCCGGCCATCACCATGATCGACACGACCGAGAAGGAGCCGAAAACCCGGGTGAAGACCATGAACATACCGATCTCGGCCACCACACCCCAACCCCAAACCAACCCGACCACCTGATCGCCGATGCCGATCGATTTCCAGTAGATCGACACGAAGCCGTAAAGAAACGCGTGGCTGGCGGTGATGACGCCGACGCCGATGGAGAAATACAGGAAATAGGCGTTGAGGAGTTTTGGTGCTGATTGCTGGATGTCGGCTGCCGAAAGCGGCGAGGCACGGCGGGGACGGCCGAGCCGCGGCGCGATCAGTCCGACGACAAGCGCGGCGCCAAACGCTGCGAAAATAATCACCGGAACAGCCAGGGCGCCCGTCGCCGACAGGATGAAACCGCCCGCAAGATTTGCGCACAGATAGGAGATCGATCCCCATTTGCGCATGCTTGCGTAGTTGGAGCCGAAGCGGCGCACTCCCGACAGTGCCAGCGAATCGGCAATCGGCGAATGCGGTGTCCAGACCACAGCGAGCGCCAGCGAAACAGCGAGCACCATGGCGTAGCTCGGCGTCAGAAAATAACCGGCGGACAGCGCCACAGATGCGGCCATCAGCGCGACATAAACATGGGCGCGGTCGCTCGCCCTGTCGGCCAGTGCTGTAAGCAATGGCGTCGTCACCACGCGCAGGAACATTGGTGCTGCGAGAATGACCGCTATCTGCTCGGCATCGAAACCCTCTGCCTGCAACCACAGCGGGAAGTACGGCAAATGTATTCCGAGCGGCACGAAAAGCGTGAAGAAGATCAGGCCCATCCGCACTTCGAAATGACGCGGCTTGACGAGCTGTTCGGGTGAAAGCGGCGGCAGGGAGGACATCAACAGGCAATCCGTCGGCGCAACGTTCAGCCGAGTCGGTCTGCAGCGCACGCCAATTCCATAACATGCTGAAAAAGTCGGCGGAACCGCTTGGACTAATCGATTAAAGCGAGGTGAGGTCGGGTTTGGTCAGGCAGCCTGGACTGCCCTGCCCTTGATGTCGATCGGCACGAGCACTTCGTTGCCGGCCGGAGCCTCCGGCAGGACGTGCGCCCAGTGCAGGATCTCCATCCGGCCGTCGAAATGCTCGACCACCGCGGTGCAACTCTCCACCCAATCGCCGGTGTTGATGTATTGCACGTCCTCATAATTTTCGATCGCGGCATGGTGGATGTGCCCGCAGATCACGCCGTCGACATGCGAGCGGCGCGCTTCCTCGGTCAGCATGGTCTGGAACGAGCCGATGAAATTCACCGCCTTTTTGACGTTGACCTTGGCCCAGGACGAAAACGACCAATAAGGCAGGCCAAGCAGTTGGCGAAGCCGCATCACCACGCGGTTGACGAGCATGGCCGCGTCGTAGGCGTAGTCGCCAAGATAGGCCAGCCAGCGCGCATTGTGGACGACAGTGTCGAACTGGTCGCCATGGATGACAAGAAGACGTTTGCCGTCAGCGGTCTCGTGAATGGCGCGGTCGGCGACGACGATGCCGCCGAAATGCACGCCTTGGAACTGGCGCGCGAACTCGTCGTGATTGCCGGCGATGTAGGTGATGCTGGCGCCCTTGCGCGCCTTACGCAGCAATTTCTGGATGACGTCGTTGTGGCTCTGCGGCCAGTGCCAGCTCCGTCTCAGCCGCCAGCCGTCGACGATGTCGCCGACGAGATAGATGATATCGGCGTCGTGATGGCGCAGGAAATCGATCAGGAACTCGGCCTTCGCCGCCTTCGATCCGAGATGGACGTCGGAGATAAACATGCTGCGGAAAGTGCGGGGCTCTGCGCCAGGCATTGGATTCTCACCGTTGCTCTCGTGTAGCCTATGCCCCGATTCATGCAACAACCGTATGACGGTTGCGATTGGTCCAGCCTCAAGAGTAGGTTGCCGCGCCAATCAGAGGAGAAATCGCCATGGATCTCGGTATTCGCGGAAAAAAGGCCATCGTCTGTGCTTCGAGCAAAGGACTTGGGCGCGGTTGCGCCATGGCGCTGGCCGAGGCCGGTTGCGATCTGGTCGTCAACGGGCGCAATGCCGACCAATTGGCGAAGACCGCCGCCGAACTGCGGGAAAGATTTGGCGTCGAGGTGACCGAAATCGTCGGCGACGTGTCGAAGCCCGAGGTGCAGAAGGCGCTGCTTGCCGCCTGTCCCGATCCCGATATCCTCGTCAACAACAATGGCGGACCGCCGCTTCGCGATTTCCGCGAACTCGACCGCGAAAAAATCCTCGAAGGCGTCACCCAGAACATGGTGACCCCGGTCGAACTGGTTCAGGCTGTGATCGACGGCATGGCCGAACGCGGCTTCGGCCGCATCGTCAACATCACCTCGCTGTCGGTCTATGTTCCCATTCCCGGCCTCGATCTGTCGTCCGGCGCGCGCGCAGGCCTGACTTCGTTCCTGGCCGGCGTCGCGCGGACGGTGATCGACCGCAATGTGACGATCAACAACATGCTGCCGGGCAAGATCGACACCGATCGGCTGCGCCCCCCGCATGAAGCCGGCACTCCCGAAGATCCGGCTGCTGCCGCCGCACGCAAGACCCAGGCAGCAGCCAACGTTCCGGCCAAGCGGCTCGGCACGCCGGAGGAATTCGGCCAGATCTGCGCCTTCCTGTGCTCAGTTCATGCCGGCTACCTGACCGGGCAGAACATACCGGTCGACGGCGGCGCCTATGTCAGCGCGTTCTAGTACCGAACGCTTAGTACCCGCTGGGAACGCCGGGAGACGATCGTGACGGCTCTGAAGCAGGCCTTGCAGTGGCCGTCGTCATGGAGCAGCTGGGCTATGATGGCCCCTTCCCGCGCTGGCCGCCCTACAGTGCATAGGGCCATTCGTCCGGCACGAAGCGATAGGCGTCGCCATCGCGCGCCACATGGCCGATGCCGGGGAACGGCAAATGCATGCCGGCGATCAGCATCCGGTCAGCAGCGACCCGGTCGAGCGTCCGCTTGCGCGTTTCGGCAGCCAGCTTGGAATCAACATCGAAGGCGATGCTCCAGTCCGGGCGCGCGAACTGGTAGGTCGCCATATGCACGACATCGCCCCAGATGAACAGCGCCTCGCCGTCCGATTCCACGATGAAGCCGGCATGGCCCGGAGTGTGGCCGGGCAGCGGCACGGTGCGGATCGCGCCGACCGCCTCGCCCTCGCCAGCCACCTGCCGCACGCGGTTCGCATAGGCGGCGGCGGCCTGGCGGGCGCCGATGAAGAACGGCCTTGCCCCATCCGGCGCCTGGTTCATGTTCGCGTCGTCATGCCAGAAGGCGTAATCGGCGGCGGTGACGATGAGCTCGGCATTGGGAAACAGCGCCTGGCCGGCGGGAGTCAGAACGCCGTTGATATGGTCGGGATGCATGTGGGTAATCAGCAACGTGTCGATCTGGTCCGGAGAGACGCCGGCCGCCTCGATAGCGGCCGGAAGTCGGCCGAGTGACGGGCCCATGCTGTCTGACGTACCGGCGTCGACGAGCACCAGACGGTCGCCCAGATTGATGAGATAGGCATTGACCGGTGCGCGGTGCGGTCCGGGCTTCTGGAAGCTGGCCTCAGCCAGCCGCTCCGCATCGGCCTCAGCGAGTCCGATGACCAGCTCGGAACCAATGTCGATATAGCCGTCTAGTAGCGCCGTAACCTGGACCGATCCCACGTTGCGGCGCAGCGCGCCAAGCGTTGCGGCGTCGACCAGCGGCGCGCGGGCCAAGGCCGGAACGGAGACATTGGCTAGGAGAGTGCCGCCGGCTAGGCCGGCACCGGCGAGAAAATGACGGCGGGAAAGCGGCATTGCATCGTCTCCAGTTTGGGGATCCAGAGCTCCAGGCGGAGCAAGGCGGATCTATGTCATAGGCTCAGCTTTTTGAACTTGCCGATTCCTTATATGTCTTATTACTCTTGTTTATTAATCACGACGGAGAGTTGCCATCATGGACCGCTTGACCGAGCTGACCAGCTTCGTACGCGCCTGCGATACCGCCAGCTTCTCGGCGGCAGCGCGCGAGTTGGGCCTGAGCCAGCCGGCCGTCAGCCAGCAGATCCGCGCATTGGAAAAGCGTCTAGGCGTCCGGCTCTTTGACCGTACGACCCGCCATGTTTCGCCAACGGAAGCCGGCCGGCGTTATCTGGAGCGCGCCCGCGACATCATTGAGCGCATCGAGGAGGCGGACCGCAGCGTCGGCTGCCTCGAATCGAAGATGTGCGGACGTCTTGCCGTCGGCGCGCCGGCCAGCTTCGGCGCCGGCGTGCTTGGCAGCTATCTGATCGAGTTCAAGCGCGCCTATCCGGAACTGTTGCTCGACGTTGCGCTGACCGACAGTTTCGTCGATGTGATCGCAGAGGGGCTCGACGTGGCGATCCGTATGGGGACCATCGATGACAACCGGCTGATCGTGCGCAAGCTCGGCGTGATCGGGCGCTGCCTCGCGGCGACGCCAGAGTATCTCGACCGCCGGGGCCGGCCGCGGCGCCCGGAAGATCTCGCCGACCATGATTATCTGCTTTACGCTCACATCAGGAAGCGCGATGTCGTGCCGCTCACCGGCCCGGGCGGCGAAAAGGCCGAGGTGCGAATCCGGCCGGCCATGCGCTCTGACAATTCGCTGCTCAATCATCAGGCGTTGCTGTCCGGCGTCGGCATCGGCCTCGGGCACAGGGTGATACTCGATCCGCTCATCGCCGAAGGCTTGCTCGAACATGTGCTGCCGGACTGGCACTATGCGCCGCACCATGTGCATGCGGTCTATCCATCGAACCGCTTCATTCCGTTGAAGGTCAGGCGGTTCGTTGCCGGCTTCGCCGACCACCTCGCCGCGATGGGTGCGCTCATCAATGACAAAAAAGCATGAACATCCAAGGAAACGGCGCCGGCCTAGCGAACTCTGACGTTTGTACGCGCAGGGAAATGGCGGAGACGGGAGAGTCGAGATGTGGCGCGGCGGAGATAGGCGTAGCCCCGCAACCGCGCGGTGAGTAGCTTTCGGGTGGACGGTAGCCGCAAAGCCGGGAAGCGGTCGACCTGACACCTTTGCGGCTGCTGCTCCCGCAGGACACATGAACTACCCTTCATGGTCATTCCTCCTGCCGATCGAGAAACCGCTTCACAGCGTCGAGGAACACACCGCGCCCTGCGGCCTCGCGATCGAGATGCACGAAGTGCGTGGCGTCCGGGATGTCTAGGCGTTCCGCTTTTGTCTGAGGGTTTTTGATATCGTCAAGATATGGAACTTCGGCACTTGCGACATTTCCTCGCTGTTGCGGAGGATTTGCATATGGGTCGTGCCGCACTGCGGCTGGCCATGGCGCAGCCTCCGCTTAGTCAATCGATCGGGCGCCTGGAGAAGGAGCTCGGCGTCAAGCTGTTCGAGCGGGCCAACCGCCGCCTGACCTTGACGCGCGCCGGCTCGGCCTTCGTCGAAGAGGCTCGAGCATCCATACGGCACGCCGATTCGGCGCTTCATGTCGCCCGCGCAGCGTATGACGGCGAAGCTGGCGAGATCAGGATCGGCTTCGTGTCGGCGGCCCTTTACGAGCATCTGCCGCACCTCCTGTCCCGGCTTCGCGAGAAATATCCGGACATCCATCCAAAGCTCATCGAGGTGTCCACCAATGAGCAGATTGCGGCGCTGTCGCGCAGTGAGATCGACATCGGTTTCGTGCATCCACCGCTCGGGACCGACGAACGTCTCGACGTCCATGACTATCCTGCTGAAGATCTTATTGCCGTTCTGCCTGACGACCGGCAGACGCACGGGGTGACGCTGGCGGACATCGCCCGCCACGGGCTCATCATGTTTCCGGCTGCACAAGGCCCGGCGCTCCATGCCCGCATCGTAGACACATTCACCAAGACTGGCCTCGACGTGCGGATCGTCCAGGAGGCGACGCGGGCACTGACCATGCTATCGCTCGTGTCCACAGGCTTGGGCGCGGCCCTGCTGCCACGATCGACACAGCGCCTTGTATTTCAGGGCGTCCGGTATGCAGCGATCGCCGACGCATCGCTGCCCGCGTGGCCACTTGCGGTGATCGCGAAACGACGGCCACGGCCGGCCATCGTCGATAGCGTCTGGAAACTGCTTGACGGTCGGCCAGACGTGACTTGACCGCCGGCGATCGGACATACCCCGGTCGCGCAATGCGCTCCCATGACATCAGCCCGGCAGCGACATGGCAGGTGAGGATTTAAGCGCAACAATCTGACACAGATGAGTTTTTGACGATTCTTCTGCCTAATTGGCGGTTGCGTGATTTGGCATCGTGAAAATCCGACGCTGCATGCTAAAAGGGCTTCAAGGCAGGATCGCAGGGAGGCCCGTATGGAAGGCGAAAACAAAAAAGCAGCCCGGTCGGACCTCGACGAAGCCGCACTTTATTTCCACAAGCATCCACGGCCTGGAAAGCTTGAAATCCAGGCAACAAAGCCGCTCGGCAACCAGCGCGACCTGGCGCTTGCCTATTCGCCCGGCGTCGCGGCGCCTTGTCTGGAAATCCGCGACAATCCGGCGGCGGCCGCCGACTACACGGCGCGCGCCAATCTGGTTGGCGTCGTCTCCAATGGTTCGGCGGTGCTCGGCTTGGGCAATATCGGCCCACTGGCCTCCAAGCCGGTGATGGAAGGCAAGGCGGTGCTGTTCAAGAAATTTGCCGGCATCGATGTCTTCGACATCGAGATTGACGCGCCTGACATCGAGCGGATGGTCGAGACCATCTCGGCGCTGGAGCCGACCTTCGGCGGCATCAACCTCGAGGACATCAAGGCGCCCGAATGTTTTGAGGTCGAGGAACGGCTGAAGGCCCGCATGGCCATACCGGTCTTCCACGACGACCAGCACGGCACCGCGATCATCGTCGCCGCCGCCGTGCTCAACGGGCTGGAATTCGCCGGCAAGACGATCTCCGACATCAAGATCGTCACCTCCGGCGCCGGGGCAGCGGCCCTTGCCTGCCTCAACTTGCTGGTTTTGCTGGGCGCGCGCATCGAAAACATCTGGGTCACCGACCGTTTCGGCGTCGCCTACAAGGGCCGCGTCGATGAGATGGACCGCTGGAAGGACCCTTATGTGAAGGACACCGAGGCGCGCACGCTGGCCGATGTGCTGCCGGGCGCCGACGTGTTCCTGGGGCTTTCGGCCGCCGGCGTGCTGAAACCGGAATTGCTCCAGCATATGGCGCCAAAACCGCTGATCCTGGCGCTGGCCAATCCCAATCCCGAGATCATGCCGGAAGCGGCACGGGCGGCACGACCCGACGCGATGATCTGCACCGGCCGTTCCGATTTCCCCAATCAGGTCAACAACGTACTTTGTTTTCCTTATATTTTCCGTGGCGCGCTGGACTGCGGCGCCAGCGCCATCAACGAAGAGATGAAGATGGCGGCGGTGCGGGCGATCGCTGCCCTTGCCCGCGAGGAACCGTCAGATGTCGCCGCGCGCGCCTATTCCGGCGAAACGCCGATCTTCGGGCCTGATTTCCTGATCCCCTCGCCCTTCGACCCGCGGCTGATCCTGCGCATCGCTCCGGCGGTGGCCAAAGCCGCCTGCGACACCGGCGTCGCGACACGGCCGATCACCGACTTTGCCGCTTATATCGACACGCTGAACCGCTTCGTCTTCCGCTCCGGCCTGGTGATGAAGCCGGTGTTCACGATGGCCAAGACGTCGAATGCCAAGCGCGTCATCTATGCCGACGGCGAGGATGAGCGCGTGTTGCGTGCCGCCCAGGTGGTGCTGGAGGAAGGCATCGCCGAGCCGATCCTGATCGGCCGCCCGCACGTCATCGAGGTGCGGCTGAAACGCTACGGACTGCGCATCAAGCCGGGCGTCGATTTCGGCCTGATCAATCCCGAGGACGACCCACGCTATCGCCACTATGTCGACCTTTTGATCGAACTCGCCGGCCGGCGCGGCGTCACGACGGAGGCCGCCCGCACCTTGGTGCGCACCGACAACACGGTGATCGCCGCACTTGCCCTCAAGCGTGGCGATGCCGACGCCATGGTTTGCGGCCTGGAAGGACGTTTTGAGCGGCATTTGCGCAATGTCACCCTGATAATCGGCCCGCGCGCCGGTATCAAGGATCATGACCTGTCGACGCTTTCCATGCTGATCTCGCAGCGAGGCATTATTTTCCTCACCGACACCCATGTCACGGTCGATCCGACGGCCGAGGAGATCGCAGAGATGACGGTGTTGGCGGCCGAAGAAATCCAGCGCTTCGGCATCGAACCCAAGGCCGCCCTGCTGTCGCATTCGGATTTCGGCTCACGCGATTCGCCAAGCGCGCTCAAGATGCGGCAGGCAGCGGCAATCCTGGCGCGCATCGCGCCAGACCTGCAATGCGACGGCGAGATGCATGCCGACTCGGCCTTGTCGGAGCAGCTGCGCCAGCGGGTCTATCCGCATTCGCGGCTGAAGGGCGAAGCCAATCTGCTGGTCTTCCCCAATCTCGATTCGGCGAACATCACGCTCACCGCGCTGCGCGCGATGATGGACGCGCTGCATGTCGGCCCGATCCTGCTCGGCACCGACAGACCGGCGCATATATTGACGCCGTCGGTGACGTCACGTGGCGTCGTCAACATGACGGCGCTCGCCGTGGTCGAAGCGGCCCATAAGGCGCAGGCGGTCGTAAATCTGGGCTAAAACGGCTTTTTCGCGGTAAGCTGATAAATGACCGCAAAGCGGTAGCTTTCACGACGGGCGCTTAAACGGAGTTCACGGCGAATGACGGGCGGAGGGTGGAAGCTGACGCATGCCGCGGCGCTGCTTGGTGCCCTGGCGTTATCAGGCTTTGCCGTCACTCAGCCGCAGGCCGCCTCCCGTGTTTGCCGGCAACTGGAAGCCGATCTCGCGACCGCTTCGCGCGGTGGCGGCGGCAAGCCGGCCCTGCTCAGGAAATACGATGATGCGATCGTGCGGCAGCGCGAGCAGATTTCAAAGGTAAGCCGCCAGTCCGACAGCGCCGGCTGCGGCTTTTCGCTGCTCGGCCGCAATCGCAACGCTTGCGCCGCACTCGAGGCCACGCTCGACCGCATGAACGCCAATCTCGATGCCCTGCAGGTCAAGCGCGCGCAGCTCGCCGGCGGCGGCTCGCGCCGCGATCGCGCACGCATATTGGCCTCACTCGACGCCAATGGCTGTCGCGACAGCGTCGTGCCTTCGAGGCGTGCGCCTGTCCTCGAAGCGAACCGTGAAAACGGCGAAGAAAGCCTGCTCGATCGGCTTTTGGGCGACGCCACAAATCACCCCGATGCGCTGGACGAGTCGAGCGATCCCGACGAAGAGCGCGGTGTCCGCACCATGATCAATCAGCCCGACGGCATGGACCTGCCACGCCTTGGCGGCGAATTCCGCACAATGTGCGTGCGCACCTGCGACGGCTATTTCTTCCCGATGTCGAATGCCGCCTCGCTGGGCGATTTCGAGCGCGACCAGAAGAACTGCGATTCGAGTTGCCCCGGCACCGAGATGCAGGTGTTTTATACGCGCGGCATTGGCGACGACTCGGCTGACATGACGTCTTCGGTAACGGCAGGCCCTACAGCGAACTGCCGACCGCCTATCTCTACAAGCAGCCCGAAACGTTGCGCCCGCCGGCCTGCGGCTGCAACGCTGCACAGAATTTCGAGATCATTGCCGGCAATCCGCCAAGCCCGGAACAGACCGAGGCCGATGTGGAGACCAAGCCGCTCATTCCGGTGCCTGTCGCCAAAGCCGATCAAGGCGCCGACCCCGAGACTTTGACAAATGTCGAAGGCGGGCTCGAACGCGAAGCCATCAAGCGCCTCGCCGTCAAACCCTCGCCGACGACTTTGCCGCCGCCGGGACGGCGCAAGGTCAGGGTCGTCGGGCCAACGTTCCTTCCCGACCCAGCAGCGGCAACAGATCTGCAAGCTCCGGCCCCGAAGGCTGCCCGGTAAGCGCCAGCCTGAGCGGCATGAACAGCGCCTTGCCCTTGCGGCCGGTCGCTTCCCTGATCCTGCCCGTCCACTCCTTCCAGACCGACCCGTTCCAGGGGTCTTCCGGCAAAAGGTCGAACGCCTGGCGAAGGAAATCGCGGTCGACGTCGGAAAAGTCCGGCTGCTCCTGCGGGCCGTCGCGAAGTGTGCGCCACCAGATTGCTGCATCGGCCAGCCTGTCGAGATTGCCGCGCACCGCCAGCCAGAAGGGCTCGGCCTGTTCGCCGGAAATGCCGAGCACGATCAGCCGGTCGCGCGCCTCGGAAAACGGCATATGGTGGAGCAGTGTGCGGTTGAGCACGAAGAGCTCGTCCGGATCGAATTTGGCGGCGGATTTCGACGTCGCGGCCGGATCGAAGCGCCGGGCAAGTTCGGTCATATCAGGCACCGCCACTACGTTTTCCGACGTGCCGACAAGCACGGCCAGCGAGGCAACGGCCATCGGTTCGATGCCGGTCTCGCGTAGGCTCTCGATGGACAGCGCGCCGCTCCGCTTCGACAGGCCCTCGCCCGATGCAGTGGTCAACAGATTGTGGTGGCCGAACACCGGCGGCTCGGCACCCAGTGCCTGGAACAGCGCGATCTGCACGCCCGTGTTGGTGACGTGGTCGTCGCCACGGATGACATGGCTGATCCCCATCTCGATGTCATCGACCACCGAGGGCAGAGTATAGAGATAGGTGCCGTCCTCGCGCATTAGAACCGGGTCGGAAAGCGAGGCAAGGTCGACGGTTTCCTCGCCGCGCACCAGATCGTTCCAGTGGATTTCGGTGCGCTCCGGCTGCAGAGGATCGCTGGTGAAATTGGGCAGGAGGAAGCGCCAATGCGGCCGCCGACCATCGGACTGGTATTCGGCGATCTGCTCAGGGGTCAGCGTCAGCGCTTCGCGGCCGTAGACCGGCGGCAGGCCGCGCGTGCGGCGCACCTTGCGCCTGAGATCGAGCTCTTCCGGTGTTTCGTAACAAGCGTAGAGAAGGCGCGCCGCCTTCAATTTCTCCACCGCCGCATCGTAGATCTCGAAGCGCCGTGACTGGAATTCCGTCGCGTCCGGAAATATCCCTAGCCAATGTAGGTCGTAGAGGATGGCGTCGGAGAATTCCTGCGTCGAGCGGGCGACGTCGGTGTCGTCGAAACGCTGGATGAAGCGGCCCTTGTTGTTCATGGCGAACAGCCAGTTGAACAGCGCAGTGCGCGCGTTGCCGATATGAATGCGGCCGGTGGGTGATGGGGCGAAACGGACGGTAACTGTCATGAACGGGGCGTACCGGATGGTTTTGCGGTTGACAAGACACGCCCCCGCGCTTGGCCGCAGACATAGAACATGACGAAGGCGATGAAAAGGCGGCAGCGCCGCGCGTCCATTAATACACGAGGCGCTGTAAGCGTCAGATCGCCAGCCCCTTGGTCAATTCGAGCGCCTGGCGCTCGAACAGCCGGCGGTAGATGCCGCCCTGCAGCCGGATCAGTTGGTCATGCGAACCCTCTTCGACGATGCGGCCGCGATCGAACACCAGAAGCCTGTCCAGCGCCCGTACCGTCGAAAGCCGGTGCGCGATGACGAGCGTTGTGCGGCCGACCATCAACCGCTCCATCGCCTGCTGGATCAGCACCTCCGATTCCGAATCGAGGCTGGATGTCGCCTCGTCCAGAATGAGGATCCGCGCGTCGGCGAGGAAAGCCCGCGCGATCGCCACGCGCTGGCGCTCGCCGCCCGATAGTTTCACGCCGCGTTCGCCGACCAGCGTGCGGTAACCCTTCGGCAGGCCGACGATGAAGTCGTGCGCGCTTGCCAGCCGTGCTGCGTGCTCGATTTCGGCTTGCGTGGCGCTCGGCCGGGCATAAGCGATGTTTTCGGCCAGCGACCGGTGGAACAGAATCGGCTCCTGCTGGACGATGGCTATCTGCCCGCGCAGCGATGCCTGCGCCACCCCAGCAATATCCTGGCCGTCGACCAGGATCGTTCCCGCGTTCACGTCGTAAAGGCGCTGGATCAGCTTGACGAAGGTCGTCTTGCCCGAGCCCGAATGGCCGACCAGCCCGATGCGTTCGCCCGGCGCGATATCCACCGAAAAGTCGCGATAGAGCGGCAGTCGATGGCTGCCATAATGGAAGGTGACGTTGTTGAAGCTGATGCGACCGTCGGTGATGCGGACCGGTTTGGCGCCGGGCGCATCCTCGATACCGAGCGGCTCGGACTGGAAGTCGACCAGTTCCTCCATGTCGTTGATCGAGCGCTGCAAATTGCGGATGTGCGTGCCGATGTCGCGCAAATAGCCTTGCAGCACGAAGAACGAGGTCAGCACGAAGGTGACATCGCCGGCGCTCGCCTGTCCCCACGACCACAAAAGCAGCGAAAGTCCGATCACCGCTGCTCTCAGAAGCAGCAGCATCGACCCTTGCGTGGTGCCGTTGATGGTGCCGCGCACCCAGGTGCGGCGCGTACGCGCGCGCCATCTGGCCACGACTTTGGCAAGGCGCGTCTCCTCGCGCTCCTCGGCGCCAAAACCCTTGACCACGGCGTTGCAGCTCACCGCATCGGCCAGCGAACCGCCCAGGCGCGTGTCCCACGCGTTGGCAAGCCTTGCGGCAGGCGCGACATAGCCAAGCGACAGCAGCGCCGTCATCGCGATGAAAAGCACCGAACCTGCGGCGACGACAGCACCCATCAGCGGCCAGAGCCAGCCGAGCAGCAGCGTCGAGCCGACGAGCATGACGAGGGACGGCAGCAGCGCGATCAGGATCGTGTCGTTGAGCAGGTCGAGTGCCCACATGCCGCGGGTTATCTTGCGCACGGTCGATCCGGCGAAGCTGTTGGCGTGCCAGTCGGTCGAGAAGCGCTGGACGCGATGGAAGGCGTCGGCGGCGATATCCGCCATCATCTTCAGGGTCAGTTCGACGATGGCCATGAAGGCGAGATTGCGCAGCACAACACCGGTGAGCGCCAGGGTTACCAGCATCGAAAATGCCGCCATCGCAGCATTCCACGCGACATCGTCCGCTGCAGCACTGCTGGCAACGGCATCGACCAGTCGGCCGGAATAGAGCGGCGTCAGCACGTCGGCCAACGTCGACAGCAGGAACGTGCCCATGATGAGCGAAAGCCGCCACGGCTGACGCCGCCAATGACTGAGCGTGAAGCCAAGAACGCTGCGAAAGGCGCCCGCGCGCAAATCTATCTGAAAACGAGCCATGATGTCATTCGGGCGCAACGAGCCCGGTCCCGGTAAGGTCGAAAATTGAAAAAAAACCGCGTGGGGCGAATTAGCGCCCGGGAATGCGGAGGTTCGGCATATTTGGCGGCTCACCCGAATACGGGCGGCGACTGGCATCGACGAAGGCCTGTTGTCAGATCGGCTTGGCCATGAAGGTAAAAACCTTCCGGCGCGCCACCTGAGACCTAGGCTTCGCGGCCTCGGATAACGATGTCAAATCCTGGCATTTGGTCCTCCCGAAAAGGGGAATCGCGAAACCGTACTTATAGAGATGCCTCAACGCCTCGCCAAGCCAGAGAGCGACCGAACGCGCATCTGGTCCAACCAGTCAGAAGATATGCAACAATCGCGGGTTGTGCGCCGTCGTCGTCCACTCAGGCTACCGGAATACGATCGAGCCGCATGTAGCGGCCATCGGTGGACGGCCTGAAGCCAAGTTTTTCGTAAACCGCGTGGGCATCGTTGGTCGACAGGCTCCAGTGCGTGACTGTCTTGCAATCCGGATGATCGATAAGCGCCTGGACAAGCCGCGTGCCGATCCCTTGCCAACGATATTCCGGCCAGATGATGACATCGGCCAGATAGGCAAACACCGTGCGGTCGGTGATTGCCCGGCCGAAGCCGACCTGCTTGCCGTCGGAATAGGCGCCGACGCAAAGCGAATTAGCAAAGGCGCGGCGGTGGACTTCATCGCTGCGCCCGCTGCCCCAGTAGCTTGCCATCAACAGGTCGGAGGTTGCCCGGAAGTCGATCCGTGACACGTCGAAGCTGATTTCACAGTCAGGCATAGCTGTCCCACTGATCGTCCGGCCGCAGCCATTTCACAGGAGCGAGAAACGGTGATCTATCCGCCATCCCTGAACCGGTTGGTGATGGGATAACGGCGGTCGCGGCCGAAATTCTTTTTGGTGATCTTCACGCCGGGCGCTGCCTGCCGGCGCTTATATTCGGCGATGTAGAGCAGATGTTCGACGCGCGTCACCGTCGCCCGGTCGTGGCCGCGGGCAACGATCTCGTCGACACCCATCTCGTTCTCGACCAGACACTCCAAGATGTCGTCCAGCACCGGATAGGGCGGCAGCGAATCCTGATCCGTCTGGTTCTCGCGCAGTTCCGCCGACGGCGCCTTATCTATGATGTTGTTCGGGATCACCTCGCCGGAGGGGCCCAGTGCGCCCGGCGGCACGTGCGTATTGCGCCAGCGCGACAGCGCATAGACCTGCATCTTGTAGAGGTCCTTGATCGGGTTGAAGCCGCCATTCATGTCGCCGTAGAGCGTGGCGTAGCCAACCGACATCTCGCTCTTGTTGCCGGTGGTGACCACCATCGAGCCGAACTTGTTGGAGATCGCCATCAAAATGGTGCCGCGCGCGCGGCTCTGCAGGTTTTCCTCGGTGATGCCTTCCTTGGTGCCCTCGAAAAGCTGCGTTAACGTATGCAGGAATCCCTCGACCGGCTCGAAGATCGGCACGATATCGTAGCGGCAACCGAGCGCGCGGGCACAGTCCTCGGCATCCCTCAGCGAGTCCTTCGAAGTGTAGCGATAAGGCATCATCACGGCGCGCAGCCGTTCCTCGCCGAGCGCATCGACGGCAAGCGCCGCACAGATCGCCGAATCGATACCGCCGGATAGGCCGAGCACAACGTTCTTGAAGCCGTTCTTGTTGACGTAGTCGCGCAGGCCCAGCATGCAGGCGCGATAATCGGCCTCCTCCTTTTCCGGGATTTTCGACATCGGCCCTTCGGAGCAGACCCAGCCGTCGGAATTATTTCCATTTTGCCCGCCTGCGGCGGCGCGGTTTCTCTTCCAGGTGGTGACGTTGACCGTCTCCTCGAACTGGCTCATCTGGAAGGCCAGCGTCTTGTCGGCGCCGATGGCAAAGGATGCACCGTCGAAGATCAGTTCGTCCTGGCCGCCAAGCTGATTGGCATAGATGATCGGCAATCCGCATTCGATGACCTGGCGGATGACAACCTGGTGGCGAACGTCGACCTTGCCGCGATAATAGGGCGAGCCGTTCGGCACCAGCAGGATTTCCGCACCGCTTTCGGCCAGCGTCTCGCAGATGCCGACATCGCCCCAGATATCTTCGCAGATCGGAATCCCCAGGCGCACGCCGCGGAAATTGACCGGTCCCTGCATTTCAGGACCAGCCTGGAAGACGCGCTTCTCGTCGAATTCGCCGTAATTCGGCAAATCGAGCTTGTAGCGCTCGGCAAGGATCTTGCCGCCATCGGCGAAAATGATCGAATTGTGCGTGCCGCTGTTGCGCTTCAGCGGCGTGCCGATGATGACGCCCGGCCCGCCATCGGCAGTATCGCCGGCGAAATCCTGCGCCGCCCGCTCGCAGGCCTTCAGGAAAGCCGGCTTCAGCACCAGGTCTTCGGGCGGATAACCGGCGAGGAAAAGCTCAGTGAACAGCACGAGGTCGGCGCCTTGGCGGGCGGCATCCGCCCTCGCCTCGCGCGCCTTGGCGAGATTGCCGGCGACGTCGCCAACCGTCGGATTGAGCTGGGCGACGGCGATGCGCAATATGTCGGAAGCGGTGTTGTTGGTCATGCCTGCTGACTTAGCGCGACAGAATTCGCCGGGCAATGGCGTTCGCTTGGACCACCCCAGACCGAATGACTTGTGTCGTTCGTGTCCAGACCGATCGACGACGTCGATTGCGTCTTGACCGATCGACGGATCGTGTCGGATCGATCGTGTCCTATTCGCCCATATATTCGCGCAGTGCCTCCGGCGAGTGGTTCTCGCCGATCGACATCGCCAGAATGCGCGAAATATGCCGGCGCGGCAGGCTGGTTTCCGCCGCCCAGACATTGATCTGGTTCTGGATCTTGTCGAGATCCCTCTTGGAGGTCGGGCTTTCGGCGATGTCCAGGCCGGCGTCGCGCAGCGCGGCCGCCATGTCGGTTGAGACGATGAAGGCGTCCCATTCCAGCCAACGCAAAAAATACTGGCCGGTGTTGCCGCCGAGCCGGCTGCCATGCTTGCCGAGATAGGCCATCAGTCCAATCTGGTCGTCTTCAGGCCAATCGGCAAGGAATTTGCCGAAGCCGCCATGCTCCTTCGACACCCTCTCGACAAACACCGCGTTGTCGCGGACAGATTTGATCTTCTGCGGGTTGCGCACGATGCGCTCGTCCCTCGCCAGATCGTGCCAGAAATCATCGGGCTGGAACAACAGCCGCTTCGGCTCGAAGCCGAGGAACGCTTCTTCGAAACCAGGCCATTTCTGCTCGATGACACGCCAGACGAAACCAGCGGCGAAAACACGCTCAGCCATGGTCGAGAGGATGCGGTCGTCGGTAACGTCAGCCACCGCGGCATTGTCGGGCATAGGACCCAGCAGCGACGCCAGCGCCGCTTCCCCGCCCTTGCGATTGGCCGCGCGGGCGCGGATTTTCTGAAAATCCATCATTGTTTCCTCACCTTATCGCGTCAATCTACCACTTCCCGTGCGAACCAGTAGCCTCTACCTCTATCGCTGACGACGGAGGCGACGATGAACAAGACGATCGAGGAACTGGCGAACCGTTGGCTGAAGCGAACGCCGAACGGCCTCAGCGCACCTGAAAACCGGGTGCTGCAATCAACGCTCGAACGCACCACGATCTCGAAGGACACCAACAAGGCCGTCGCTTTTCATCAGACGTTTGGCGACCGCCTCGCCGACACCATCGCCCGGATCGGCGGTTCCTGGTCCTTCATCCTGGCCTTCATCGCCTTCCTGATCCTGTGGACGTCAGGCAATGTCTGGCTCCTGTCGCGCGATGCCTTCGATCCCTATCCCTTCATTTTCCTCAACCTCATCCTGTCCATGATCGCTGCGCTGCAGGCGCCGGTGATCATGATGGCGCAGAACCGCCAGGCCGAGCGCGACCGCATCGACGCCGCCCACGACTACGAGGTCAATCTCAAGGCCGAGATCGAGATCATGGCGCTGCATGAGAAGCTGGACGAACTGCGCCACAGCCAGATCGTTGGCATGCGCGACGAGATCGCCCAGCTGGCCGAACAGGTGAAGCGGATCGACGAGATTCTGTCGAAGCAGCGGACGCGTTCATGACGGATGCCATCCACCATCTCGTCGAACAATACGGGCTGATTGCCGTCTTTCTGGGCTGTGTCGCCGAGGGCGAAAGTGCCGCCCTGCTTGGCGGGTTTTTCGCCCATCAGCATGTCTTCGTCCTGTGGCAGGCGTTTCTGGCGGCCTCCATCGGCGCCTTTGTCGGCGACACTTTATTCTTCACCCTCGGACGAAGCTTTGCCAATCATCCGCTTGTGATCAAATTGAGAGGTCGGCCAGGCTTCAGCCACGCCTATCGTCTCGTCTCCAGCCATCCCGACATTTTCGTGCTGTCGAACCGCTTCATTTACGGCCTGCGCCTTGTCGGCGGCATCGCGGCCGGATTGTCCGGCATTGCCGTGACGCGCTTTGTCATTCTCAACGTCATATCATCCATAGTCTGGGCCGGATTGTTCACCACCATCGGCTATGTGTTCGGGCTGGGCGCGGAGCGCATCGTCGGCCAGGCGTTGGTCCGTCACGAGCGATTGCTGATCGCCCTGGCGATTGGGTTGGCAGCGGCGGTCCTCGCCTGGTTCATCGCTCACACCATTGCCAAAAAGGAGCGTAGCAAGGAAACGTAAGGGTCGACCAAACCTGACCTCACCTTGCTCCAGGATGTGTTGAGATTCAGTTCAGGCCGAGTCGGAGTCGAGGACGGGCGCGAAGCGACCAAACAGGTGGGTCCCGAGAACCGGAGCGCAGCGTACTTTTGGGTACGTGAGCACCGGAAGCACAGGAAGCCGCCATTTGCAGGCCGGCATCACCTGGATATCCACACATCCTAGTCGATGCCGAGCGCCCGGTCGCCGCGATCAAGGATCAGCGGAATGATCAGGTCTTCCTCATCGGCAAGGTGCCGGGTCAGCATGGCGATCAGCCGGCTGTTCTCGTCGGCATAGGCATCGGCGGCAAAGCGCTGCTTGTCCTCGCTGTCCTGAAGCGTGCGGATGAAGGCGTTCGCGGTCTCGGCATTGCGCTCCAACCCCTCATGGATCGTGTGATGATCGGCATCGAGAATCTCGAAGCCGCGCTTCAGCCGGACCTCGGCTTTGGCGAATACCGGGAAATAATGATGGTCCTCGACATTGTGGTGACCGTCGAGATTGCTAAGAAAATGGTTGAGGCCCGGCGCGAACCAGCGAGCGAACTCCGGCCCCGTCAGCCTGCCCTCGTGATAGTCACCGATACCGTTGGTCAGCATGCCGCCGAGCTCGCGGAACATGTCGTGCCGCTGCAGCCACATAGTGGCGATGCCATGGATGTTGGAATGCGCCTGCCAGATCTCGCGCGGATATTTCTCAGTCAGCCAGCGCAAATCATCGGGCAAGCCGGCACGCTCGAGCAGAAGAGAATCAGTAGCGTCCGACATGACGGTCTCCTTTGGTAACCGCCATATAAGAGGTGAGGGATTAGATCGGTAGCCCCAAGATTCGCTCGATGATGGCGATTCCCCAGACGCCGGCAACGATCACCACCGAAATCAGCACCGCCAGCGAACCGCAGTCTTTGGCGAGCTGGATATCGACGTTGAATTCCCGGCTGAACGCATCGCATGCGGCCTCGATGCCGGTGTTCAGCACTTCGACCATGATCAGGAGCAGCACCGCCCCGATCAACAGCGCATAGCCGCGCCACGACACCGAAACAAACCAGCCAAGCGGCAACGCCAGCACGAGCAGCATCAGCTCCTGCTGGAAGGCTTTTTCGCTGGAAGCCAATTTGCGAAATGCCCGCACTGAATTGAAGAAAGCATCGATCAGCCGCTGCATGCCAAACCTTTCCGAATCACCGGCAGGGGATAGCGCAATGGCCGGATCAAGGGAATAAGGCGATCTCTTCAAAAATCATTCGTCGGCGACCTTCTCACTCATCCGCGACCTTGATCGACGGCGTCGACTTCTCGAACTGCGGCAGCCCGTCGTCGATCGTGTAGTAGTCGCCCTTGTCGCCGACGAAGATGTGACATTGCCCCTGAAGTCCCGTGGGCTCGTCGAATAGTCCCGCCAGAACCGAGATGTAGGCATCTTGCCGTGGCTTCCAGAACAGCAGAGAGCCGCATCTCTTGCAAAAGCCGCGCTTTGCAAACGAAGACGCTTCGTACCAAGTGATGCTCTCGACACCTGATATTGTGATGTTCCCTTCGGGGACATTGGTTGCAGCGTAGAAGTGACCACTCTGCTTCCGGCATTGCGAGCAGTGACAATAGATCACGCCGCGCAATGGCCCCCGCGTCCTGAAGCGCACGGTTCCGCACAGGCATGACCCGGTATGAGTGTCGTCCATCTCGCCCCTCCCAACGCAGTCGCCATCCCCGGCATTGCGGCAGGATTCCAGTTTTATGGCCGCCGCGCACGAGCAAATGCGACACAAAGCAGGCGTGTTCGAACTGCCAGCTATGAAACCGACCGCGACCCCAAAAAGCGCCAATGTGGCGCTGAGCTAAATTGCGCCATCGATCAAGAAGCGCCGGAGAAATCCCCAGCCTCTGAGGAACCCGGACCACTTGGCGGCTCATCAGCGTTGGGTATCTCCGGGCTACCTGCCTTGGCTCTTGTCATATTCTTGAGTGCTCTGATCACTTTATGCCGTGGTTCCATGCGACTGAAATCAGCCGTTGACGGCCTGCTTGTGCTGGACCGGGTGGCTCTTCTTAAGCAGGTCCGACACAAGGAACGCCAGCTCGATCGCCTGGTCAGCGTTGAGGCGCGGGTCGCAATGGGTGTGGTAGCGATCCTGCAGCTCCTCGGCGGTGATGGCGCGGGCGCCACCAGTACATTCGGTGACGTTCTTGCCGGTCATCTCGATATGGATGCCGCCCGGATGCGTGCCTTCGGCACGATGCACCTCGAAGAAGGTCTGAACTTCCTTCAGGATGCGGTCGAACGGCCGCGTCTTGTAGCCGGCGGCCTCGATGGTGTTGCCATGCATCGGGTCCGACGACCACACCACGCTCCGGCCTTCTTTTTTCACCGCGCGCAGCAGCTTCGGCAGATGGTCGGCGACCTTGTCGGAGCCGAAGCGCGCGATCAGCGTCAGCCGGCCGGGCTCGTTCTCCGGATTGAGCAGGTCGATGAGCTGCAGCAAGCCGTCCGGCGTCAGCGACGGGCCGCATTTCAGGCCCAGCGGGTTCTTGATGCCACGGCAGTATTCGACGTGGGCATGGTCAGGCTGGCGGGTGCGATCGCCGATCCAGATCATATGGCCGGAGGTCGCATACCAGTCGCCCGAGGTCGAATCGACGCGGGTCAGCGCCTCCTCATAGCCGAGCAGCAGCGCCTCGTGGCTGGTGTAGAAGTCGGTCTCGCGCAGCGCGTAATTGGTCTCCGAGGTGATGCCGACGGCCTTCATGAAGTCCATCGTCTCGGTGATGCGGTTGGCGAGCGACTCGTATTTCTCGCCTTGCGGGCTGTCCGAAACGAAGCCCAGCATCCATTGATGCACGTTCTCCAGGCTGGCGTAGCCGCCCTGGGCGAAGGCGCGCAAAAGATTGAGCGTCGCCGCCGACTGGCGGTACGCCATTTCCTGGCGTGCGGGATCGGGAATACGCGACTTGGCGTCGAACTCGATGCCGTTGATGATGTCGCCGCGATAGCTGGGCAACGTCACGCCACCCTTGGTCTCGTTGTCGGACGAGCGCGGCTTGGCGAACTGGCCGGCAACACGGCCGACCTTCACCACCGGCTGCGCGCCGGCAAAGGTCAGCACCACAGACATCTGCAGGAAGACGCGGAAGAAGTCGCGGATGTTGTCCGCGCCATGCTCGGCGAAACTCTCGGCGCAATCGCCGCCCTGAAGAAGGAATGCGTCACCGGCAGCGACGGTCGCAAGCTGCTTCTTCAGCTTGCGTGCTTCACCTGCAAAAACCAGCGGTGGAAAGGTGGCGAGCTGGGCTTCCGTGTTCTTCAGCGCGGCAAGATCCGGATAGGCAGGAACCTGCTGGATCGGCTTTGCTCTCCACGAATTCGGCGACCATTTCGTCATCGTTGCACCCAACGTTCTTTCCAGCGGGTGCTATCGCCCGCCATTTCGCCCCAAAATGTGGCTCGCGGCTCCATACACGAAGCCGATTTCCTATTCTAGACCGGATTTGGACGTGTGGCGAATGGCCGTGATGCGCCAGGAACTGCCGGCGTAGTCATTGGCCAAAGCACCAGACGCCTTGCTAGGCAGCCTTCTCCACCAGCCGAGCCAATTGCGTCATGACGACGGCGGCCCCGGCCAGACGCTTTTCAGGTGTTGGCCAGTCGCGGCTGAAGACGACGCTCTGGTCGGGCCGGATCTTGGCCAGCGAACCCTGCTCGCCGATGAACGTGACCAGCCCGACAGGATTGGAAAACTCGCGCTTGCGGAAATGGATGACAACGCCTTTTGGTCCGGCATCGAGCTTTTCGACATTGGCCTTGCGGCAGAGCGCCTTGATGAAGACGATCTTCAGCAGATGCTTCACCTCCTCCGGTAGCGGGCCGAACCGATCGATCAGTTCTGCGCCAAAGGCATCGATCTCCTCAGTGTTTTCGAGGTCGCCGAGGCGGCGGTAGAGCGCCAGCCGTAGCTGCAGGTCCGGAACATAGCTTTCCGGGATCATCACCGCCGTGCCGACGGCGATCTGCGGCGACCAGCCGCCATCCTGAACCTCGCCGGAATCCTTCACCTCGGCGACAGCTTCCTCCAGCATCTGCTGGTAGAGCTCGAAGCCGACCTCCTTGATATGGCCCGACTGCTCTTCGCCGAGAAGATTGCCGGCGCCTCTGATATCGAGATCGTGGCTGGCGAGCTGGAAACCAGCGCCCAGCGTGTCGAGCGATTGCAGCACCTTCAGCCGGCGCTCTGCGGTGTCGGTCAGCTTGCGGTTGGCCGGCAGCGTGAACAGCGCATAGGCGCGCACCTTCGAGCGGCCGACGCGGCCGCGCAGCTGGTAGAGCTGCGACAGACCGAACATGTCGGCGCGATGCACGATCAGCGTGTTGGCGGTCGGGATATCGAGGCCGGATTCGACAATGGTGGTCGACAGCAGCACATCGTACTGGCCGTCGTAGAAGGCATTCATGACGTCGTCGAGCTCGCCGGGCGGCATCTGGCCGTGAGCGACAGCCACTTTCAGCTCTGGAACGGATTCACGCAGGAAATCATGGATTTCCGCCAGATCGCTGATGCGTGGCACGACATAGAAGGAATGACCGCCGCGGTAGCGTTCCCTGAGCAGGGTCTCGCGGATGACCAGCGGGTCGAAGGGCGAGATGAAGGTGCGCACCGCCAGGCGGTCGACCGGCGGCGTGGCGATCAGCGACAGTTCGCGCACGCCGGTCAATGCCAGTTGCAGCGTGCGCGGGATCGGCGTCGCCGACAGCGTCAGCACATGCACGTCGCTCTTCAGGTCCTTCAGCCGTTCCTTGTGCTTGACGCCAAAATGCTGTTCCTCGTCGATGATCAACAGGCCAAGATTCTTGAACGAAATCGAGGCGCCGAGCAGCGCGTGAGTGCCGACGACGATGTCGACCGTGCCTTCGGCGATGCCCTTCTTGGTCTCGGCCAGATCCTTGGCGCCAACCAGCCGCGAGGCCTGAGCGACGCGGATCGGCAGGCCGGAGAAACGCTGCGAAAAGGTCTTGAAATGCTGGCGCGACAACAATGTTGTCGGCACCACCACCGCGACCTGAAACCCTTCCATCGCCGCGATGAAGGCGGCGCGAAGCGCAACTTCCGTCTTGCCGAAGCCGACGTCGCCGCAGATCAGCCGGTCCATCGGCTTTCCAGCGCTCAGATCGCCCATGACCGAATCGATCGCCGTCTGCTGGTCGTCGGTTTCCTCATAGGGAAACCGCGCGGAGAATTCGCCATAGAGACCTTCCGCCGGCACCAGCGAAGGAGCGGCGCGCATCTGCCGCTCTGCGGCGATGCGGATCAACTGGCCGGCCATGTCGAGCAGCCGCCGCTTCAGCCGCGCCTTGCGCGATTGCCAGGCGCCGCCACCAAGCTTGTCCAATGTCGCTTCGGCCGAATCCGAGCCATAGCGTGACAGCAGTTCGATGTTCTCAACCGGCAGAAACAGCCGGTCGTCGCCGGCATAATGGATTTCTAGGCAATCATGCGGCGCACCGACCGCCTCGATAGTGCGCAGCCCGATGAAGCGGCCAATGCCGTGGTCGGTGTGGACGACAATGTCGCCGGAGGACAACGCCGAGGCTTCGGCGATGAAGTCCGAAGCGCGTTTCTTGTGCTTCGAGCGACGGATCAGTCGGTCACCCAGAATGTCCTGCTCGGCGACGACGACCAGTTTCTCAGTCTCGAAGCCGGATTCGAGCGGCAGCACGGCAAGTGCCGCCTGCCCTGGTTCGAGCTTTTCCGCCTCGGCCAGCGTGGCCACCGGCTTGAGATTGCCGAGATGATGTTCAGCCAGGATCTGGCCGAGCCGGTCTAGCGAACCTTCTGTCCAGCCGGCGACGACGACGCGGCGGCGGGCGGCCCGCTCATCGGCAATGTGTTTTACGACGACGTCGAAGACGTTGATGGTGGGATCGGCGCGTTCCTCGACGAAGCTGCGGCCATGCCGCGAGCCGGCATGGAAGATTTTCTTCGCGCCGGCATCGGGCGCATCGAAGGGCGTGAAGTCGACCGCTTCGCGCGGCCCAAGCGAGGCGATGAGGTTTTCGGGCGACAGATAAAGCAGGTCCGGCGGCACCGGCTTGTACGGAACGGCGTCCTTCAGCGCGCCGTCCGCCTGCTTCCTGCGCGCCTCGTAGTGGTCCAGGATCAGCGTATGACGTTCTGCCAGCGCTTCATGCGCCAGATGGTCGAACACGACAGGCGTGTCCGGCAGATAGTCGAACACCGTCTCCAGCCGCTCATAGAAGAACGGCAGCCAGTGCTCCATGCCGGCGAAACGCCGTCCCTCGCTGACCGCCGCATAGAGCCCGTCGTCGCGCGAAGGCGCGCCAAAGGCTTCGATGTAGCTGCGGCGGAAACGGCTGATGGTCTCCGGCGTCAGCGCCACTTCGCTCATCGCCTGCAGCGCCATCGACTTGCGCTGGCCGGTGGTGCGCTGAGTGGCGGCGTCGAAGACGCGGATTGATTCCAGCGTGTCGCCGAAGAAATCGAGCCTGAGCGCTTCCGTCCAGCCGGGTGCGAACAGGTCAAGAATGCCGCCGCGCACGGCAAACTCGCCGATGCCGCGGACGGTCGGCACCCGCTCGAAGCCCGACGTCTCCAGTCGCGACACCAGTGCATTCATGTCGATCTGGTTGCCGGGTTTGGCGTGGAAGGTCTGCGCCTCGATGAGGCTTGCCGGCGGAATGCGCTGCAGCAGCGCATTGGCGGTAGTCAGGATGACGGCGCGGTGCGGTTTTTTCACCAGCGCGATCATCGCGGTGAGCGCATCCAGACGCCGTGCGGCAGCATCCGCCCCGGGCGAGACGCGGTCGTATGGCAGACAATCCCAGGCTGGCAGTTCGAGCACCGGCAGGCCTGGCGCGGCGAATGACAGCGCCTCAACGATCGAAGGCAGGCGCTGGCCGTCGCGCGCCACGAACAGCACCGGCTTGTCGGGCGCGATCTCGTGCGCGGCCTGCACCAGCGCAAAGGCTTCGTAGCCGTCGGCGACACCGTCGACGATGAACTGGCCGGCGCGGCCTTTCGGCAGGCCAATGGTGGGGATCAAGCTCATGAAATCACGTATTCAGAATGTCATCGCCTGGCGCGACGCCAAGATCTTTTGCAGGACGGCACACTCGATATCAGCCGGAACTGGGCGCTCGCCGGTGACCACGGGCAGGAATTCGGTGTCGGGAACGTCGAGGAGCCTCTCATATTGGTCGAGTTCGTCGCCGGTCAAGGCGCCTATCTCGGCGTCTGCGAAACTGCCGAGAATGAGGTCCATTTCGCGCATGCCGCGATGCCAGGACCGAAACAGAAGCTTGCGGCGGCGGGCGTCGAGCCCCTCGCTTGATCGTCCGGTTCCCGTCATCGTCCAGTATCCTTGCCTGAAGCGGGGCATATAGCGTGGATAGAGGGCGGTGTCAGCCTTGCGCTGCGGCTGTCGCGACATAAGCTGACATCATGCGTCCTTCCCTCCTCGATCCGCTGTTTGTCCCGATCACCTCGCTTGCCGGCGTCGGGCCGAAGGTCGGCGCACTGATCGAGAAAATCGTGCCGGCCGATCTCGGCGACCGAGCGGCGCGCGCCGGCGATCTTCTGTTCGTGCTGCCCCACACGGTGATCGACCGCCGCAACCGGCCGCGCATCGCCGGTTCGGCCGAAGGCGCGATCGTCACCCTCGAAGTACGCATCGACCGCCACCAGCCGCCGCCGCGCGGCAACAGATCGGTGCCGTACCGGGTGTACGCCCATGACGACACCGGCGAGATCGCGCTGACCTTCTTCCATGCGCACGCCGCCTATCTCGAAAAGGCGATGCCTCAGGGCGAGCATGTCGTGGTCTCGGGTCGAATGGAATGGTTCAACGGCCGGCCGACCATGGTCCACCCAGACCACATCGCGCTGGCCAGCGAAGCGGAAAACCTGCCGCTGGTCGAGCCGGTCTATCCACTCACCGCCGGGCTCTCGGGAAAAGTACTGCGCCGCGCAATCGGCCAAGCGCTCGCTCGCTTGCCGGTGCTGCCGGAATGGCAGGATGGCGAGTTTTTGCGCCGCCGCACCTTTCCTGCCTTCGGCGACGCGCTCGCCAGCATCCACAATCCCGCCGACCCGATCGACGTGTCCGTCGACGGCGCGGCCTGGCGGCGTCTCGCCTATGACGAGTTTCTGGCAGGCCAGGTGTCGCTGGCGCTGGTGCGCGCAAAAGTCCGCCGCTTGTCCGGACGACCGTTGGTCGGCGACGGCCGCGTCGTCGAAAACCTGCGCGCCGCCCTTCCCTATTCGCTGACTCCCAGCCAGGAATTCGCGTTGGCCGAAATCAACGCCGATCTCGCCGATCCCGAACGCATGCTGCGGCTTTTGCAGGGAGATGTCGGCTCCGGCAAGACGGTGGTCGCGCTACTCGCCATGGCGCGCGCCGTCGAGGCCGGCGGCCAGGCGGCGTTGATGGCGCCGACCGAAATCCTGGCGCGCCAGCATCTTGCGACGATTGCGCCTTTGGCGGAACAAGCCGGCCTGCGCATCGCCATCCTCACCGGCCGTGAAAAGGGCCGCGAGCGCACTGACACGCTGGCCGGTCTGGCCAATGGCGAGATCGACATCGTCGTCGGCACCCACGCCCTGTTCCAGGAAACGGTGACGTTCCACGACCTCGTCCTCGCCGTCATCGACGAGCAGCACCGCTTTGGCGTCCACCAGCGGCTTGCCATCACCGCCAAGGGCGATGCCCCCGACATGCTGGTGATGACGGCGACGCCGATCCCGCGCACGCTGGTGTTGACCGCTTTCGGCGACATGGACGTGTCGAAGCTGACCGAAAAACCGGCCGGTCGCCAGCCGATCCGCACCGTCACCCTGCCGCTCGAGCGGCTCGACGAACTGGTCGGCCGCATGCGCGACGCCGTCGCCGACGGCCAGAAGATCTACTGGATCTGCCCGCTGGTCGAGGAATCCGAAGAGATCAGGCTGATGTCGGCGGAGGACCGCTTTGCCTCGCTAAAGCCGCTGTTCGGCGACCGGATCGGCCTGGTGCACGGGCGCATGAAGGGCGCCGACAAGGACGAGGCGATGCGCGCCTTCAAGGCCGGCGAGACACGCATTCTGATCGCCACCACGGTTATCGAGGTCGGGGTCGATGTGCCGGATGCGACGATCATGGTCATCGAGCATGCCGAGCGCTTCGGCCTCGCCCAGTTGCACCAGTTGCGCGGCCGGGTCGGTCGCGGCGAAAAACCGTCCTCCTGCGTGCTGCTCTACAAGGATCCGCTCGGCGAGACGGCAACGCGCCGGCTGTCGGTGATGCGCGAGACCGAGGACGGGTTCCGCATCGCCGAGGAGGACCTAAAGCTGCGTGGCGAAGGCGAGCTGCTGGGCACCCGCCAGTCCGGCACGCCGGGTTTCCAGGTGGCGCACATCGAAGCGCATGCCGACCTGCTCGAAGCCGCCCGCGACGACGCGCGGCTGATCCTGTCGCGCGATCCCGAGCTGCAATCCAAACGCGGCGCCGCCCTTCGCATGCTGCTTTATTTGTTCGGCCGCGACGAGGCGATGCGGCTCTTGCGCGCCGGCTGAGGCCCGGCATCCACAGGCGGATTGCCGATCTGACCGCCGATCGATTTGCCGTTCAACGTCACCATTTTCGTCTTGACCGCCGGCGCCACCAAGCCTGCCGAAACGATCAGCTTGGCGCCGTCCTCGACCGTCATGTCGAGCAGCACGATGTCGGATTTCGGCACATACATAAGAAAGCCCGTGGTCGGGTTGGGCGCGCACGGCATGAAAACTGCGATTAGCGGATCACCTTCCTGGTCGAGCTTCTGGTTGATCTCGGTTTCCTTGTCGCTGGCGACGAAGACCAGCGACCAGACGCCCTTGCGCGGATATTCGACCAGCCCGACCTGGCGAAACATGTCACCTTTGTTCGACAGCACGGTCTCGAAGATCTGTTTCAACGAGCCATAGATGCCGCGCACCAGCGGCATGCGGCCGAGCAGCCGTTCGCCGAACAAGACGATAGCGCGGCCGACTATATTGGCGGTCAAGAAACCGATCAGAGTGATCAGGATCAAGGCGACGATCAGGCCGAACCCCGGAACCGGCGCCGGCAGATAGCTATCGGGGTTGTAGCGCGCCGGAATATAGGGTTTCACCCAGGAATCGACCCAGCCGATGAAGGACCAGGCGATGTAAGCGGTGATCGCCAGCGGCGCGCAGACGACAAAGCCTGTCAGGAAGTAATTCCGCAGCCGGGTCATGCCTGAGGTCTTGGGCGCATCGGACATGGTTCACCGCAGCACTGATTGCGGCGCAACATTAATGAACCGCAATCCGCTTTGGAACC
Source organism: Mesorhizobium sp. f-mel (assembly GCF_053850215.1). NCBI lineage: Bacteria > Pseudomonadati > Pseudomonadota > Alphaproteobacteria > Hyphomicrobiales > Phyllobacteriaceae > Mesorhizobium > Mesorhizobium sp. f-mel. The sequence continues at coordinate 115 of NZ_JBSPTO010000027.1, read as the reverse complement.
GCGAAATTTTTTAAACCACGCCTATTCCACAGTCACCGATTTCGCCAGGTTGCGCGGCTGGTCGACGTCGGTGCCCATGAACACGGCGGTGAAATAGGCCAGCATCTGGATCGGC